>NZ_PQLN01000240.1:0-1074 GCF_002919855.1 Aeromonas sp. ASNIH8
AACCGGAATTGCCAGCTGGGGCGCCCTCTGGGAAGGCTGGGAAGCCCTGCAAAGTAAACTGGATGGCTTTCTTGCCGCCAAGGATTTGATGGCACAGGGGATCAAGATCTGATCAAGAGACAGGAGTTCGATAGGTGTTCCTATCGTAGCCACTGTTGTTGAGGTGAAAACCCTTATTCGCATGGATACCAAAAAGTAGCCAAAAACAGGTTGCACCATATATAGTCAGTCCGCGTATGATAACTCCTATTCTCATCAGATTAGGGAAGGTGCGAATAAGCGGGGAAATTCTTCTCGGCTGACTCAGTCATTTCATTTCTTCATGTTTGAGCCGTTTTTTCTCCCGTAAATACCTTGAATCAGCCTATTTAGACCGTTTCTTCGCCATTTAAGGCGTTATTCCCAGTTTTTAGTGAGATCTCTCCCACTGACGTATCATTTGGTCCGCCCGAAACAGGTTGGCCAGCGTGAATAACATCGCCAGTTGGTTATCGTTTTTCAGCAACCCCTTGTATCTGGCTTTCACGAAGCCGAACTGTCGCTTGATGATGCGAAATGGGTGCTCCACCTTGGCCCGGATGCTGGCTTTCATGTATTCGATGTTGATGGCCGTTTTGTTCTTGCGTGGATGCTGTTTCAAGGTTCTTACCTTGCCGGGGCGCTCGGCGATCAGCCAGTCCACATCCACCTCGGCCAGCTCCTCGCGCTGTGGCGCCCCTTGGTAGCCGGCATCGGCTGAGACAAATTGCTCCTCTCCATGCAGCAGATTACCCAGCTGATTGAGGTCATGCTCGTTGGCCGCGGTGGTGACTAGGCTGTGGGTCAGGCCACTCTTGGCATCGACCAAGGTGCCTTGAGTCATCATGACGCCTTCTTCGGCCAGCCAGCGATTGATGGTCTTGAACAATTGGCGGGCCAGTTGATGCTGCTCCAGCAGGTGGCGGAAATTCATGATGGTGGTGCGGTCCGGCAAGGCGCTATCCAGGGATAACCGGGCAAACAGACGCATGGAGGCGATTTCGTACAGAGCATCTTCCATCGCGCCATCGCTCAGGTTGTACCAATGCTGCATGC
>NZ_PQLN01000241.1:0-1065 GCF_002919855.1 Aeromonas sp. ASNIH8
TTTTGTGAATGCGGCGCCGTTGTGGTCGTGGCAGGGGTGGTAGGATAGGCATCAACTCAGTCCTTTTGGTGTGGCTTGTTTTGTTTCGCGCCTAATGAGATCGCACAAACTGGACTGAGTTCCCTTCTTCCTGTGATCTACTATTCGGAACAGCTATTTAGAAGATACCGAATAGCTTCGCCTTGTTACTGATTAAAATTCCGGGTGGAAACAGGTAAGAGGCAAAGAAGTTGTCTTGTTCAGCATATTTAACAAACAAGTGGTCGAGTTCAACATCAACTTTATTAACGCCTTCATCGAGCCAACCAATCATAGTAGACTTCAGGGTAAGGATAATTTTTGCTGCCTCATAAATAGCTCCCACCTTGCTCATCAGATTATCGGAATCAATTCCATCTTCGATCTCTTTAAAACGAACTTCAATATTGCTTTGAAACTCTTCGAAGGCTCGAGTTACAGTGTTTTAACTCATAACTGGTCTCCCAGCCTCCATCGAAACCAAAGGATGACAGGTAGTCATCAAAACTCTTTATGTCGGAAAATACCTCATCCAAGTCGGGGAGCTTGATTGGTATTCTCCCCATTCTTAGGGGCACTCAAAAGTAGAGGTCATGTGGCCTGCATTAGGCGCTGTTTTGGTGTGTAGCCACCCAGCGCCATATTGGGCCGCTCATGGTTATACGTCCACCGCGAATTCAACTTCGAAGTGCGACACTCGCCTATGCCGCCTGACGGTACTCTTCGAATACCTTGACAGGCTGCCTGAATCCGAGACATTTCCGAGGTCGTAGGTTGAGCCACTGCTCCGCTCTCCTGACATCCTCGTCCGTGACCTCTCTCAGGTCTGTTCCCTTTGGGATAAACTGCCTCAACAGCCCATTGCTGTTCTCGTTCAGACCGCGCTCCCACTGCCCGAGGCAGTGGCCCTGCCAGATGAGGTCACGCATGTTGAGATCGTCGTGGTTGGTCGTACTCGCATAATCACACCTGTAGGTGAGTCCTGGGATAGGTGGTTTGATGAGCCTTGTATGAGCGCCGACTTCATGGCCGAACGTGAGCAGCCAA
>NZ_PQLN01000242.1:0-1039 GCF_002919855.1 Aeromonas sp. ASNIH8
GAAGGGAACTCAGTCCAGTTTGTGCGATCTCATTAGGCGCGAAACAAAACAAGCCACACCAAAAGGACTGAGTTGATGCCTATCCTACCACCCCTGCCACGACCACAACGGCGCCGCATTCACAAAATCATCCATGCCACGCGTGATAAAGGGCATGCTCGTCGCTTGATGGCCATCTTGCTGTTACATGAAGGACGCACGATCACTGATGTTCATCACCTTACCGGCGCTGCTCGCTCGACCATCGGCCGTTGGCTTCGGTGGTATCGGGATGAAGGTGTGGGGGCGTTAGAAGCCTTACCGGCTGGCCGTGCCCCGATCTTACCTGTCGCCAAGATTGTCACCTTACTGGTGCTGCTCATGCAGTTTTCTCCGCAAGATTTTGGTTATCAGCGCAGCCGTTGGTGTACCGAACTATTGGCTATCAAAATCAATCGGTTAATGGGGCTCAATATGGCAGCCTCCACGCTCCGCCGATGGTTACCGCGTATGGGCATTGTCTGGCGAAGGCCCGTGCCGACCTTGCGGATAAAAGACCCTGCCTATCAGGAGAAAATGGCTAATATCGACGCGGCACTGGCCCGCTGTGATGCAGATAATCCGGTGTTTTATGAGGATGAAGTCGATATAGACCTTAATCCCAAATTAGGGGCCGACTGGATGTTCAGAGCGCAGCAAAAGCGGGTTGTCACACCTGGAAAGAACGCCAAACATTACCTGGCAGGCGTTCTCCATGCAGGCAATGGAAGAGTACTTTACGTCAGCGGGATAAAGAAAAACTCATCGCTGTTTATCGCCATGCTGGAAAAGCTGCGTCGCCACTACCGACGAGCCAAAACCATCACACTGATCCTCGATAACTACATCATTCACAAAAGCAAACAGACCGAGCGATGGTTGAAGAAGAACCCCAAGTTCTGCCTGGTGTTCCAGCCAGTTTACAGCCCTTGGGTTAATCACATCGAACGGCTGTGGCACAAGTTACATGAAACCATCACGCGCAATCATCAATGCAGAGGAATGGCCAGCCTGCTGGCCC
>NZ_PQLN01000243.1:0-979 GCF_002919855.1 Aeromonas sp. ASNIH8
ATACGGTGAGCCACAGCCAGATGGGGGCTAATCTGCTGAGCTATATCGCTTTGCAGAGTGGTCAGTTCCACCAGAGCATCAGCAAGATACAGCAGCAGCTCAAGCAGCACTTCGGTTTGAGCTTTAGCCGAGGCGCCATCAGTGAAGCGCAAGGCCGGGTCAGCGCCATGCTCACCCCGACCCACCAAGCCATCAAACAGCAAGTGCAGTCTGCCGCCATCATCCATGCCGATGAAACCCGGCACCAGCGGGGCGGTGAGCGACGCTGGATGTGGCTGGCCCTGAGCAAGGTCGCGGTCTGCTTCATGACGGCGTTTGGCCGCGGTCAGGAGGCAGCGAAGCGGTTGCTGGGCAGTGAGCTTGATGGGGTGCTGGTGACCGACCAGTATGCGGGATACCGCTTCATCGACAGCGCCCAGCGCCAACTGTGCTGGGCGCATGTGCTGCGCAACGTGGCGGCGATTGCCGAGAGTAGCGACGCCGTCAACCAGCCTATCGGAGCCCGGCTGGTACTGCTGGCTGACACGGTGTTCAGAACCCGGCATGGCTATGAACAAGGCTGCTTAAGCCGGGAGCAGTACCAGCGAAGGTTGCAGCGATGTCGGCAAAGCTGGCGAAGGCAGCTGGAGCGGGGCAGTGTACTGTGTTCCAAGCGCTACCGTGGGCGCTGCCAGTTACTGCTCAAGGACGATGAGATGCTATGGCGTTTTATGGAAAACGACGAGATAGCGCTGACCAACAATGAAGCGGAGCGGGCGCTGCGTGGCTATGTGCTGTGGCGCAAGGGAAGCTATGGCGTCTGGTCGCATCGAGGCGAGCAGTTCAGGCAGCGTATCCTATCGTTGGTGGAGACGGCCAAGCGATTGGGCCGCTGCCCGCAGGAGTGGCTGAGGGCAGTTGTCAGGTCCTGCATCGAGAAAACCGACTACCCGTTCCCGGAGGAGTTGGTGCTGTCAACACCGTCCCGGTGAACGGTTAC
>NZ_PQLN01000244.1:0-972 GCF_002919855.1 Aeromonas sp. ASNIH8
AGGTGGTAGGATAGGCATCAACTCAGTCCTTTGGGTGTGGCTTGTTTTGTTTAGCGACTAATCAGATCGCACAAACTGGACTGAGTTCCCTTCCTCCGGTGATCTACTATTCGGAACAGCTATTTAGGTGACGGCAGTCAGTGGGGCCTGAATTTGCAGTACAAGGTGCAGCCAAGTCCGGACGGGTTGGCACAAGCCTTTATTCTGGGTGAAGAGTTTATCGGGTCAGACCCCTGTGCGCTGGTGCTGGGGGACAACATCTTCTATGGCCACGACCTGCAGAAACAGTTGGCGGCGGCAGCGGCCAAAGAGAGTGGTGCTACCGTCTTTGCCTACCATGTGCATGACCCCGAGCGTTATGGGGTGGTGGAATTTGATAAAGAGGGTACCGCTATCTCGCTGGAAGAGAAGCCGTTGGAGCCCAAGAGCAACTATGCGGTCACCGGCCTCTATTTCTACGACAACAGCGTTGTTGAGATTGCCAAGCGCCTGAAGCCGTCACCGCGTGGTGAGCTGGAAATCACCGATGTGAACCGTATCTACCTGGAGCAAGGCAATCTGTCGGTGGTGATGATGGGGCGTGGCTATGCCTGGCTAAATAACTGATCCCAATAGTGCTACACCTTCGCTGTACCATAGCCATTCCCCGGGAAAGGAGACACGGTATCCATGAAGTGTTTCACTCGGGCCAGCAGGCTGGCCATTCCTCTGCATTGATGATTGCGCGTGATGGTTTCATGTAACTTGTGCCACACAGCCGTTCGATGTGATTAACCCAAGGGCTGTAAACTGGCTGGAACACCAGGCAGAACTTGGGGTTCTTCTTCAACCATCGCTCGGTCTGTTTGAGGTGTCCTGACAAGATCGGACAGTCCCGGATCAAGCAGCCTGAGCAGTTCTCCAATACCTCTTGTTAAACTCCGCCGGGCTGACATTGCCAAGTCGTGAATGCCGACGCTGGCGGTTGTAAAA
>NZ_PQLN01000245.1:0-948 GCF_002919855.1 Aeromonas sp. ASNIH8
GAGTTCGGCACTGAGCGCCTGATCGGTGTGATCCCGCAGGCCATCCCATTTATAGCTATCGAGAGCGGCCTTAAGCCGGGCGCACTGCTCCTGCTCAGCTTTATTGTTGGCGGTCAGCCCGTCATCCAGAAAGGACGGCAGATCCTGCTGGGTGGGCTCGGTGCTGGGAAAGGCGGTTAAGTGGCCCGGGCAGACATCCCGGCCGCAACCAAAGACGGCTGTGAAGCGCAGCTCGGGAATAATTTTGCGCAGCAGCGGCAGGTCTTTGCTGTAGATCTGATCCTGCAGGGCGACGTTGGCGGTACTGACCACCAGCGTCTTTTGTTCTTCCCGGGCGATAGCGATGCCGGGGATCAGGTAAGAGAGGGTTTTACCGACGCCAGTCGGGGCTTCAATTGCCAGATGTCGGCCCTCGTCACCGGCCAGCGTTTTTGCCACATCGGCAATCATCTGCCGTTGCGGTGCGCGGGGAATGAAGTCGGGGATCTGCTGTTGTAGCGCCTTATACCAGGCGGCAATTTGCGCTTTCAGCGCGGCGGTTAAAGCCATGATGAACCTGAAGTACTGTATAAACAGCCACTATTGTGGCACTTTCTCAAGCGGGCCGCAAAAGAAAAGCCCGTCTTGACGACCGGGCTTCCACATTACTGCGCTGCTGACGGCTTGCGCGGACGGCGTCGACGCTGGCCTTCACCCGCCGGTTTGCCCTCGCCATCGCGACGCGGCGGTTTATTTGCCGCTTTCGGCGCGCCGCCTTCGCTACGGCGCGGCTGCTGCTGACCACGTCCACCGCCGCCCTGCCCGCGTCCACCGCCCTGACCACGCCCGCCCTGACGCCCGTTCTGGGTCGGCTCGGCCTTGATGGACGGATCAACGTCATAGCCCTCGAGGGCGATACGCGGGATCTCTTTTTTCAGCAGGCGTTCAATGTCGCGCAGCAGCTTGTGC
>NZ_PQLN01000246.1:0-940 GCF_002919855.1 Aeromonas sp. ASNIH8
TGAGGTGTCCTGACAAGATCGGACAGTCCCGGATCAAGCAGCCTGAGCAGTTCTCCAATACCTCTTGTTAAACTCCGCCGGGCTGACATTGCCAAGTCGTGAATGCCGACGCTGGCGGTTGTAAAAAATCTCTATGTATTCCTGAATCGCTGCCTTGGCCTCCGCTCTCGTCTCGAATCTATGGTGGTGAACCAGTTCATTTTTAAGAGACCCCCAGAAGCTTTCTATCGGGGCATTGTCGAAGCAGTTCCCCTTGCGTGACATGGAGGTCTGCATGCCAAATTGTACCTGGAGAGCCCGGTAAGCCTTGGCACAGTACTGACTGCCCCGGTCTGTGTGATGAATAAGCCCAACGGGTGGCCTCTTCTGCTGCACAGCCCGAAACAGCGCCTGACTGACCAACCCGGTGGTCATTCGCTCTCCCATCGCATAACCCACTATCTCACAGGTAAACACATCCTTGAGACCAGCCAGATAAAGCCAGCCTTCGTCGGTGGCGATATAGGTGATATCACCGGTCCAGACTTCGTTGGGCTTCGTCGGCGCAAAGACCTGACCAAGGAGATTCTCCGCCACGGGCAGGGAATGAGCAGAATGGGTTGTCGCCTTGAATTTGCGCTTTTGTTTGCAAGACAACCCCATTTCACGGCGCAATCGCCCAATCCGGTCCCGCCCAGCGTAAAATCCTTCGGCGGCCAACTCAGCTTGTAAACGCGATGCGCCATAGGTCTGGCGCGTCTTGCTGTGAGCAGCCCGAATGGCGACCTTGAGTCGTTCATCTTCTTGTTGGCGCTGTGACGGTGGACGCTGGCGCCAGTGGTAGAAGCCCGCACGAGAGACCTCCAGCACACGACAGATAACGGAAATGGGATAGATGTCCTGTTGGTTGGCTATCCACGCGTACTTGGCAGTGACTCCTGAGCAAAGTACGCGGCGGCCT
>NZ_PQLN01000247.1:0-886 GCF_002919855.1 Aeromonas sp. ASNIH8
CGGGATAGTTGGCTACCGTGGCCACGGCAGATTATCAGAGGGGAGGAGATGCGCCTATCCTCGCGGTCTGCTGCCGCGACTTGTCGATCTTGAGAAATCATCCTAAAACCTCGTATTGGGGTACCACATGGGGTACCACATTTAGCAAACGGTAGGCACATTACTGTATCCACTTACCTGGCCACCGGCAGGTCCTCCCAGCGGGTGGTGTAGCAGGGGCTCAAGTGCTCTTGTCGCATCATCCACTCGGCTGACCCCGTGCCTTGACTGGCAAAGCCTACGCGCCCCAATCCCTTGGCTTTGATCTGGTCCATCACTGCCATCAGCGCATCTGATTGAGTGGAGGACGGGGCAAAGAGATCTGCCTGTTGTTGCCCCTTGGGGGTGAACTCACTCAGCATGACGCCCCCCTTCTGATAACGGTAACCGTCGCGCCAAATCTGCGGTAGCAGCACGTTCACTTGCTGCAGCAGCAACCGGGTATCATCGCTAGGGCAGACCAACCGGACGCCAGCCTGCTCACTGTAGTAAGGGGCTCGTTCGTCAAAGGGGCTGGTTCGCACGAACAGGTGCACCCGCTGGCAACACATTCCCTCGGCCCGCAGCTTCTCGGCTGCGCGAGCCATAAAGCCCGACAACGCCTGGGCCATTTCTCCACGGTCGGTCACGCGCTCACCAAAGGAACGGCTCGAGAGGATCTGCTGCTTCGCCGCCGGTTCAACGGTCAGCTCTGCGCAAGACAGGCCACGCAGCTCCTGTTGCATATTCCGGCCGATCATGAACACCAATTCCGATTCAACGTGAACACCATTTCCGGACCAATGTGAACGCTCATTCCGGTTCAACCTGAACACTTCGCCCCTCCTTTCCGGAAACAGTGTTCAAC
>NZ_PQLN01000248.1:0-878 GCF_002919855.1 Aeromonas sp. ASNIH8
GGCTGCATAGGCGTCATGTTCATAGAAAAACGCCCCAGGCCATCGAGACCCAGGGCGGTGAAGATATCAAAGACCCGTTTTCCGGTAAATCGCAATGCGGCTCCGCTTAAGTGAACAGCATTGCGCCCTTGACGGGCCCTGTTGTGATTGCTCGTTCAGCCAACCGCCAATTTGGCAGCTTCTTTCCACATAAATGGCGGCATCGGAGTAGTGAGACGCCATTTAATGTTCATCGGTTGGCTGCCAGTGTGGGATACGTACTCCACCTCACCAAAGTTCACAAAGCCAAGGGTGCGGCCAAATTCATCTTTGCTCTGCTCGCGGACGAACAGAAACAAGCGCTTACCTTCTGCCCTGTGATTTATGTAACTCAGCCCCTTACCTCGCTCAGGGCGGGATCGCACTTTGTTAATGAAATTTGAACAGGCAGATCGTCTGTGATCTAATCGCGTCTCCATGCAGGAGGCACGCGCTATGACGTTGATTGAACACCTTACCCTTGTCGAAGAAACTCGCTCTGAGATCAATCGTAAACATAACCTGGTTGATGTCATGTTCCTTGTCATCAGTGCCATCATGAGTGGTGCCGAGGGCTGGAATGACATCGAAACCTATGGCGATTCAAAGATCGATTGGCTCCGTCAGCATCGCCCCTTTGCCAACGGCATCCCGCGGCGTCACACTGTTGCCCGCATTCTGCGCTGCATTGTCATCGATACCTTGCTTGAAGCGTTGCTGTGCTGGGTCAATGGGTAATCCCCCCATTTTTAGGGGCATTCAAAAGTAGAGGTCATGCGGCCTGTGCCAGACGCTGTTTCGGCGTGTAGCCACCCAGCGCCATATTGGGCCGCTCATGGTTATAAACCCACAGCCAGTTC
>NZ_PQLN01000025.1:0-54015 GCF_002919855.1 Aeromonas sp. ASNIH8
GTGTGTGACCCCAAGATGCATTTGCCAAACCACTGGGATCCCGCCTCTCCATGGATTTTGCAAATACCTTTCCCTGCCGTTCCCTCGACGCGGGGCGGTATGGCGGCGGCGGGAAACGTCGGGGAAGGGGTCAATGCCCCAGCCCCCTGTCGGCTTGCTTCCCCCTGAAATACAGCGGGGGAGCCACTGGCTCCCCCGCTGTCATTGATGTGGCCGATATGGCGGTACCGACCCCTGTCAGGACTCCCACAGGATGCGCTGGCTGCCGGACCAGCGTTCGCCGATGTCCGCGTATTTTTGTTCCAGCAGGTGGCGGCGGATCTTCATGGTGGGGGTCAGCACCCCGTTCTCGATGTTCCAGGGGCTCTTGACCACCAGGATGCCCCGCAGGCGAGCATGGGATTCCAGCTTGTCGTTGACCCGGTTGAGGGCGGCCTCCAGCTGGGCTTCCACCCCGGCTTTGTCCCCCTTCATGGCGCTCTCGGCGAGCTGCACCAGGGCAACCGGCTGCGGCATGCCGTAGCCGATAACGCAGAGCTGCTCGATGATGGGCTCCTGCCCGAGCATCCCCTCGATGGGCACCGGGGCCACGTACTTGCCCTTGGCAGTCTTGAAGACATCCTTCATGCGGCCGGTGATGGTGAGGTAACCCTCCCTGTCCAGCTTGCCCATGTCACCGGTGTGCAGCCAGCCCTCGGCGTCGATGGCCTCTGCACTGTGCTCGGGATCCTTGTAGTAGCCCACCATCATGCCGTCGCAGCGACAGAGGATCTCCCCCTCGTCGGAGATCTTGATGGTCACCCCGGGCCCGGCCTTGCCGACGGTGCCTATCTTGTCCGCCCGGAACGGGTAGTTGAGGGTGGAGTAGGCGTGGTTCTCGGTCATGCCCCAGGCCTCGGTGATATGGATGCCGATGCTGTGATACCACTCCAGCAGCGCCGGGGCCACCGGCGCAGAGCCGCAGCCCAGCACCCGCGCCTGATCCAGCCCCAGCCCCTTTTGCAGCTTGCTCTTGATGAGGCTGGAGACGAGGGGGATCTTGAGCAGCAGCGCCAGCTTTTTCTGGGGCAGCTTCTCGTGGATCTTGATGCGGAACATGGCCCAGAGCCGCGGCACCGAGATGAAGACGGTGGGACGGCAGCGCTTGACGTCCTCGATGAAGGTGTCGAGGGATTCGGGGAAGGCGATGGTGGCACCGCTGAACAGGCTGCCGCCGTAGATGTAGACCCGCTCGGTGATGTGGGCAAGGGGCAGGTAGGAGAAGCCGCGATCCTCGGCGGTGAGGGAGACCGCCTCCACCAGCTTCTCGCAGGACCAGGCGTAGCGCTCCACGCTCAGCATGGCCCCCTTGGGCTTGCCGGTGCTGCCGGAGGTGTAGACCAGGCTCAACAGGGCATCCGGCGCCTGCACCGGGCTGTCCGGGATGGGGTCGTATTGCGCCAGCAGATCGTCCCACTGGTGGGCGGCCGGCATGGTGTCGTAAGGCAGGGCGATACGCAGCAGATCCCCGGGCACCCCCGCCTCCTGGCTCTTCCAGTCGTCCAGCTTGCCGACGAAGATCGCTCTGGTTTCGCTGTGGCGCAGCACGTATTCGATGGTGTCGACGTTGGCGGTGGGGTAGATGGGCACGCTCACGTATCCCCCCATCTGCATCGCCAGATCGGCAATGAACCACTGGGCGCAGTTCTTGGAGAGCAGGGCCACCTTGTCACCGGGCTCCAGGCCCAGGGCGCGCAGTGCCGTCACCATGCGCCGCGCCTCGTCGGCGACCTCACCCCAGGTGAAGTCAACGTATTCGCGGTGGATGGTCTGACGCAGATAGATTCGGTCGGGACACTGCCGCTCCCAGTGATAGAGCATCTCGAGCGGCAGTCTGGTGGCAATGCGTGAGGTGGAGGCCATGGTTTAATCCCTGAAACAAAAGGCGAGCCTCATTATTAACCTTTTGATAACACTCAGGGAAGCAGATTACTTAAACTTGTGTTTGAACTGCGAATGGGATCAAGCTTCCGCCTGGGCCTGCAGACGCTTCCACATCTCCTGCACCAGCACCTCGTCCTGCTCGGAGAGCTCACCCTGCAAGATGGCCTCGTTCAGGCTGCGCAGCACATAGCTCTTGACGTCCCGCACCAGGGTCTTGCCCTCCAGCTCGGCGCGCGCCACCGCAAGGGAGATGTGCCCTCGCAGATAGCCGCCCGCAAACAGCTCGTCTTCGCTGGCCGTGGCGACCATGGCGTCGATCAGTCCCAACAACTTGTGTTCAAAATCGTGAATCGTCATTTAACGCAGCCTCATTTCCGGGGTTGCCGGCAAAAAATTCGGGGAGTGGAACCGCGATCCGGTTGATCGCGGCTCTCTGGCGCCAGGCCAGCCGCATCCTTGATGTCCTATTCCGGGTTGGCCACCGGGTAGATGACCTGATCCTTGTATCCCGTGGTTATGCGCAGATAACCACTCAACGACCGGTTCAGTGCCGGATCGTCGGTGTCCACCAGCAGCGGACGGCCTTCTAGCGCCGCCAGCTTGGCTTTGGTGGCGAGCACCTGGATATGCTCGCGCCCGACGGCCCGGATCACGTCTGGACTCAATTGCTGATTTCCGCGCCCGAACAGATGTCCCTGACCGCCGATCAGGGTGATGATCAGACGGCAGCGACGGCCGCGGATCCGGGTCAGGATCTCGGCGGCGCTGAGATCCTGCCCGATAAGTTGGCCATTTTCCACCAGATCCACACCGAGCAAGGTATTTTCCAGACCCAGCTCACCCATGCAGGCGGCCACCGTGCTCCCCGACCCCATCAGGTAGAGGGTATCGGGCTCCATCTGCTCCACCACACCGGCGGCAAGATCGGCGAGCACCAGCTCCTCGGACTCCCGCCCCCCCTGCTTGACCGCCTGCACGTAGCGCAGATCCCCGGGCACCAGCAGCTGCCCGTAGTGGCGGGCGCGCACCTTGCCGGCGCGAAACGCCTCCTCGTCGATGTCCATCACCTCCGCATCCACCAGGCTCAGAAGCTCCCCTGCGATCATTCTGGCCGCCACCCGGCCGCTTGCCGCCGGCGTCACCCCGTAGACCCCGGAGTGGATTTTGCACCCCGCCGGGATGCCGAGCACATGGCAGGACTCCCCCACCGCCGCGCAGATGTCACGGGCGGTGCCATCGCCACCGGCGAAGAGCAGCAGATCCACCCCGGCATCGCGCAGGGCCAGGGCGGCGGCCCGGGTATCCTCGGCGCTCGTCTGCGCCCCGGCAGGCCGATGGACGATGCGATGGGGCAGCCCGAGCTCTGCGGCAAGCGTCTCCCCCATCTCACCGGCCACCGTCAGCAGCTCGAATGACGTGGTCAGCTCGCACAGGGGCAACAGGGCCTGGCGGGCCCGCTCCCGGGCCTTGGGGACGGCCCCGCGCGCCAGCGCCTCGGCGACCATACCGTCACTGCCCTTGAGACCGACGGCCCCGCCGATGCCGGCGACGGGGTTGATGATGAGCCCTAATCGAAACATGTTTCCCTCCTGTTGGATCGCCGCCATTTTATCTTTTCCCGCCACTGGGACAAGCCATGACCCCCTGCTAAAATGCGCGGCTTCTACCTCAATCACTGTTCAACCAAGGTTCAATCATGCTGGAATGGATTGCTGACCCCTCCGCCTGGGTCGCGCTCGCCACCCTGACCCTGCTCGAGATCGTGCTCGGCATCGACAACATCATTTTCATCTCCATCCTGGTGGGTCGCCTGCCGGAAGCCCAGCGCCAGAAAGCGCGCATCCTGGGGCTGGGGCTCGCCATGGGCACCCGCATCCTGCTGCTGCTCTCCCTGGCCTGGGTGATGCGCCTCACCGAGCCCCTCTTCACCGTGCTGGGGGAAGCCATCTCGGGACGGGATCTCATCCTGCTGGTGGGGGGTCTGTTCCTCATCGCCAAGAGCACCCACGAGATCCACCAGAGCCTGGAAGGGGCCGCCGAAGAGGCGGGTGTGGTGAGCAAGACCGCGGGCTTCCTGTCCACCCTGGTGCAGATCGCCATCCTCGACATCATCTTCAGCCTGGACTCCGTCATCACCGCCGTGGGCATGGCGGATCATGTCCCTGTCATGGTGCTGGCCATCATCATCGCCGTCGGCGTCATGATGTTTGCCGCCAAGGCCATCGGCGACTTCGTCGATACCCACCCCACCATCAAGATGCTGGCCCTCTCCTTCCTTATCCTGGTCGGGGTGGCGCTGATGGCCGAAGGGCTGGATCTGCACATTCCCAAGGGTTACATCTACTTCGCCATGGCCTTCTCGCTGGTGGTGGAGATGATCAACATCCGCCTGCGCGGCCACCAGGAGCGGGCCAAGTAAACCGCGACCTGCCGAGAGATGGCCAAACAAAAAGCGCGACCCAGGGTCGCGCTTTTTTATTGCCCCGCCAACGGGGCGCCTTGGGCTCAGAGGGCGTTGCGAGCGGCCACGGCGTCCGCCAGGTTGCGCAGCAGCACCTCGGTATCGGCCCAGCCGATGCAGGCGTCGGTGATGCTCTGGCCGAAGGTGAGCTCGCACCCGTCCACCAGATCCTGACGCCCTTCCACCAGGTGACTCTCCACCATGACGCCGAACACCGCCTTGCTGCCGGTACGCAGCTGACCGGCCACGTCCTCGGCCACCAGCATCTGGTTCTTGAACTGCTTGCTGCTGTTGGCGTGGCTGAAGTCGATCATCACTTTCTGGGGCAGACCCGCCTTGTCCAGACCACTCACCACCTCATCCACGTGACGGGCGCTGTAGTTGGGCTCGCGGCCACCGCGCAGGATGATGTGACAGTCCGGGTTGCCAGCGGTCGAGACGATGGCGGAGTGGCCGTACTTGGTCACCGACAGGAAGTGATGCGGGGCGCTGGCGGCGCCGATGGCGTCGATGGCCACCTTGATGGTGCCGTCGGTGCCGTTCTTGAAGCCCACCGGGCAGGAGAGACCGGAGGCCAGCTCGCGGTGTACCTGGGATTCGGTGGTACGGGCACCGATGGCACCCCAGCTCATCAGATCCGCCACGTATTGCGGGGTGATCATGTCGAGGAACTCGGAGGCGGTCGGCAGCCCCATGTCGTTGAGATCCAGCAAGAGCTTGCGACCCAGGCGCAGGCCGTCATTGATCTGGCAGCTGTTGTCGAGGTAGGGATCGTTGATCAGCCCCTTCCAGCCCACTGTGGTACGGGGTTTTTCGAAGTAGACCCGCATCACGATCTCCAGCTGATCTTTCAGCTCGTCGCGCAGCACCTTGAGGCGTTTGCCGTATTCCAGGGCGGCGACCGGATCGTGGATGGAGCAGGGGCCGATCACCACCAGCAGGCGATCATCGTCGCCGGCCAGGATGTTGTGGATGGCCTGACGGGATTCAAACACGGTGGCCGAGGCGGTGTCGGTCGCCGGAAACTTCTCAAGCACCGCAACCGGGGGCAATAACTCTTTGATTTCACTGATACGAACGTCGTCGGTTTGATGCTGCATGACCAAGTTTCCTGCTAGATGACTGCGATAAAGAGATCTCAATCTAGCCCTGTGCCGGGTCGGTGTAAATAGAAAATTACATTCTTCGACAAGGAATTTTATTATCGCACCTTGCAAGTTTGCATAATGCTGCTAGGAGGCATGAAAAAAGCGGGGGCAGAGATGAAAAGGCCCGCACGAAGCGGGCCGAAAGGGCTCAGGCCTGACTGACGCTGGCCAGCTTGTCGAAGTAGTCCGGGAAGGTCTTGGAGGTGCAACCCGGATCATTGATGGTGACCGGCGTATCGGAGAGTGCCACCAGGGAGAAGCACATGGCGATGCGGTGATCGTTGTAGGTGTCGATGGCCGCGTGTTTGAGCTGTGCGGGCGGGATCACGGTGATGAAGTCGTGCCCCTCCTCCACTTCCACGCCCAGCTTGCGCAGCTCGGTCGCCATGGCGTGCAGGCGGTCGGTCTCCTTCACCCGCCAGTTGTAGATGTTGCGGATAGTGGTGGTGCCCTCAGCAAACAGCGCCGTGGTGGCGATGGTCATGGCCGCATCCGGGATGTGGTTCATGTCCATGTCGATGCCGTGCAACGGCCCCTGCTCGGCCTCGATGAAGTCATCGCCCCAGGTGATGCGGGCCCCCATCTTCTCCAGTACGTCGGCGAAGTGGATGTCCCCCTGGATGCTGTTCTTGCCGATGCCGGTAACCCGCACCTTGCCCTTGATGGCGCCCGCCGCGAGGAAGTAGGAGGCGCTGGAGGCATCCCCTTCCACCAGGAAGTCCCCCGGGCTGACATAGGTCTGGTTGCCCTTGATGTAGAACACCTTGTAGTCGTCGTGCTCGATGACCACCCCGAACTGCTTCATGATGTGCAGGGTGATGTCGATGTAGGGCTTGGAGACCAGCTCCCCCTTGATGTGGATGCGGGTGTCGCCGGCCGCCATGGGGGCCGCCATCAAAAACGCCGTCAGGAACTGGCTGGAGACGGAGCCGTCGATGTGGACATCGCCACCCCAGAGCCCCTTGGCATCCACCACCAGAGGCGGATAGCCATCTTTCTTCAGGTACTGGATGTGGGCACCCGCTTCGCGCAGGGCATCCACCAGGTGGCCGATGGGGCGCTCTTCCATGCGCGGCTCGCCGCCCAGGGTGTACTCGCCGGAGCCCAGGCACAGGGCGGCGCACAGGGGGCGCATGGCAGTACCGGCATTGCCGAGGAACAGGTTGACCGGTGCCGAGACCGCGAAGCTGCGACCCAGACCGTGCACGGTGCACTCGGTCTTGTCGGCGGAGAGCTTGTACTTGACGCCGAGCTGGGTCAGCGCCGCCAGCATGTGACGGATGTCATCGCTGTCGAGCAGGTTGGTCAGCCGGGTGGTGCCCCGGGCCAGGGCCGCCAGCAGCAGGGCCCGGTTAGAGACACTCTTGGAGCCGGGCAGATTGACCACCCCGGCCACACTAGAAATGGGTTCCAAACGCAACGAATTCATAGACTTCCTGTTCGATCTCAATTAAATCACCTGACCGGACGTTAACAGCCCGCGTCCCCCGCGGCAAGTTCGACAGTGGCACGACCGCGGGAGACGGCAGCCTGGGTCAGGATGGGTCTGAAAAACAGACGCCGGGGAGTCCCCGGCGTCTGGCAATGGGGAGACACGCCTCAACCGTGGCGTTTGGCAAAATCATCCATAAAGCTGACTAGGGCCTTGACCCCTTCCAGGGGCATGGCGTTGTAGAGGCTGGCGCGCATGCCACCGACGATGCGATGTCCCTTGAGAGCCAGCAGACCGGCCGCTTCCGACTCCGCCAGGAACAGCTTGTCCAGGGCCTCGTTTTTCAGCTGGAAGGGCACGTTCATGCGGGAGCGGCAGGCCACATCCACCTTGTTGCCATAGAAGCTCGACTGATCGAGGTAGCCGTAGAGGAAGTCGGCCTTCTCCTTGTTGCGTGCTTCCATCGCCGCCAGGCCACCCTGCTCCTTGAGCCACTCGAACACCAGACCGGCCAGGTACCAGGCGTAGGTGGGGGGCGTGTTGAACATGGAGTCATTCTTGGCGGTGAGCTGGTAGTCGAAGATGGACGGCACATCGGCGCGGGCCTGATTTAGCAGGTCATCGCGCACGATGGCGATGGCCAGACCAGAGGGGCCGATGTTCTTCTGGGCACCGGCGTAGAGGATGCCGAAGCGGCTCACGTCGAGGGGACGGGAGAGAATGGTGGAGGAGAGATCCGCCACCAGGGGCACATCGCCGGTGGCCGGGATGTCGAACATCTCGATGCCATCGATGGTTTCATTCGGGCAGTAGTGCACATAGGCGGCATCGGCGCGAAACGCCGGCGTCGGCAGCAGGTGGGAGACTCCCTGCTCGTTCTTGGCCACCCCCTGGAAGGTCTGGATGTCACCGTATTTCTGGGCTTCATCCACGGCGCTCTGGGCCCAGACGCCGGTCACCAGGTAATCCGCCTTCTTGTTGGCGCCACCCAGCAGGTTCATGGGCACGGCGGAGAACTGGCCGCGGCCACCGCCGTGCATGAAGAGCACCTTGTAGTTGTCCGGCACCGCCAGCAGGTCGCGCAGGTCCGCTTCGGCCTTCTCGGCGACCGCCATATAGGGCTTGCCGCGATGGGAAAGCTCCATGACCGAGGCTCCCAGCCCCTGGAAATTACAAAATTCGCGCTGGGCGCGCTCCATGACTTCAACCGGCAACATGGCGGGGCCGGCGCAGAAGTTGTAAATCTGTTTGCTCATGACGCTTTCCGTGAATGGATGTGTGTGATCAGTGACTCGAACGTTTTTACACGACAGCCCCCCGTGGGGGCAAAGGCTTTTTGGGATCCAGCGCAACCTTTTGCCCCGGCGCCACCGGGCCCCCATCAGACAAAAGCCCTGAACGGGCCAGGGCTTGCAGAGAATATGCATGGAAACGGGGGCGAGACAGCACGGACGGCTTTCTTCGCCCCTTTGTGGCAAATTTACAGCTTGGCGGTGAGCTCCGGCAGCAGGGTGAAGAGATCCCCCACCAGACCGTAGTCCGCCACCTGGAAGATGGGGGCCTCGGCGTCCTTGTTGATGGCGACGATCACCTTGGACTCCTTCATCCCCGCCAGATGCTGGATGGCGCCCGAGATGCCCACCGCGATGTAGAGCTCGGGGGCCACCACCTTGCCGGTCTGCCCCACCTGCAGGTCGTTGGAGACATAACCGGCATCCACGGCGGCCCGCGATGCCCCGACGGCAGCCCCCAGCTTGTCCGCCAGAGCGTCGATGAGGGCAAAGTGCTCTTTCGAGCCGAGTGCCCGCCCGCCGGAGACCACCACCCGGGCCGCCCCGAGCTCGGGTCTGGCGGAGCGCACCGCACGCCGCTCGATGAGCCGGGTACGGCAGCGCACCTCGGCCACCGGCAGCGATTCCATCAGGGCACGCTCCTCCCCGGACCCGGCCTTGGCGAACGCTGTGGGCCGCACGGTGAGCACCTTGACGGGGGCGCTGCTCGCCACCCGGGCGATGGCGTTCCCCGCATAGATGGGACGCAGGAAAGTGTCGGGCCCCTCGATGCCGGTCACCTCGGCGATCATCTCCACCCCGAGCCTGGCCGCCACTCGCGGCAGCAGATCCTTGCCCTGGCTGCTGGCAGCCATCAGGCAGTGCTGGTAGTCCCTGGCCACCTCGGCGAGCAGTCTGTCGACCCCGTCGTTGAGCCCCTCCGCCAGCATGGGATGTTCCGCCAGCAGCACCCGGTTTACCCCCGTGAGGGCGGCGGCCTGCTCCCCCGCCTCCGTCAGCCCCTGCCCCAGCAGCAAGAGATGCACCTCGCCCCCCAGGCGCCCCGCCGCCGTGACCAGCTGGGCCAGGTTGTCGGCGATCCGCCCCTGATGATGTTCCGCAATCACAAGTACGCTCATGGCAGCACCTTCATGTCATCCATTGATCCCTTGCTCCCCGGGGCCGTTGCCCCATGCATGGCGCTCACGCCTGCGGGAGGCATCCCTCTCATGCCCCTGCCCATCAGAGCACCCGGGCTTCGTGCTTGAGCTTGTCCAGCAGCTCGTCCACCGAGCCCACCCTGATGCCGGCGCTGCGCACCGGCGGCGGCATTACCCCGAGCTGCCGTGTCTGGTCGGCCGGCACTACCCCGAGGGCGGCGAACGGCTGGCTCTCCAGCGGCTTGCGCTTGGCCTTCATGATGTTGGGGAGGGAGGCGAAGCGAGGCTCGTTGAGGCGCAAGTCCACGGTCACCACGGCGGGCAGCGCCATGCCGAGGGTCTCGAGGCCACCGTCTATCTCGCGGGTCACCTGCAATTCCCCCTCCACCAGCCTGATGGCGGAAGCGAAAGTGGCAAGCGGCCAGTCATTGAGGGCGGCGAACATCTGCCCTACCTGATTGTTGTCGGAATCGATGGACTGTTTGCCGAGCAGCACCAGATCGGGCTGCTCCTGCCCGCACACCGTTTGCAGGGCCCGGGCCACGGTGAGCGGAGTCAGGGTCTCGCCGGTAACATAGTGCAGCGCCCGATCCGCCCCCAGCGCCAGGGCATGACGCAACTGCTCGGCCGCCGCCTCGGGGCCAAAGGTCACCACCACCAGCTCGGATGCCACGCCGGCTTCCCGCAGCCTGACCCCCTCCTCCACCGCGATTTCACAAAACGGGTTGATGCCCATCTTCACATTGGCGAGCTCCACATCGGAGCCATCCCCCTTGACCCGGATCCTGACGTTGTAATCAACGACCCGTTTGACTGCGACCAGCAGCTTCATGGCGGTCATCCCTCATACCTGTTGTGTGGGTCCACCTTGTCGTCACTCACTTTTCTGCTGACAAAGTGGTTTACGTTTACGTAAACTACCAGCACTACCCTAGGCCAAGTCGAGCACAGAGGCAAGATGGAACGCGAAGCAATGGAATTTGATGTCGTCATCGTCGGTGGCGGCCCGGCAGGCCTGAGCGCCGCCATCGCATTGAAGCAGCAGGCCCCGGCCCTCTCGGTCTGCCTGCTGGAGAAGGGGGCCGAGATCGGTGCCCACGTCATCTCCGGCGCCCTGCTCGATCCCGTCGCCCTCAGGGAGCTGCTGCCAGAGAGCTGGCAGGAGGCCCCCCTCGGCGTGCCGGTGACGGATGATCAGGTCCATCTGCTGCAAAGCGACAGCCGCTCCCTGCAGCTTCCCCACTGGGCGGTGCCACCCCGCATGCACAACGACGGCAGCCACATCATCAGCCTCGGCACTCTCTGCCGCTGGCTCGGCAAGCAGGCCGAGGCCCTCGGTGTCGAGATCTACCCGGGCTTTGCGGCGAGCACCCTCATCGTGGAGGAGGGCCGGGTACGCGGGGTGGTGACCGGCGATCTTGGTCTCGACAAGGAGGGCAACCCCAAGCCGGATCACGTGCCCGGCATGGCCCTGTATGGCCGCTATACCCTGTTTGCCGAAGGGGCGCGCGGCCACCTCGGCAAACAGCTGATCGCCCGATTCCATCTGGAAAATAGCGCCCAGCCGCAGCATTACGCCATCGGCTTCAAGGAGGTGTGGCAGGTGCCTGCGGGACAATCCCATCCTGGGCGGGTGCTCCATGGCAGCGGCTGGCCCCTTGGTGAGGGAAAGGGCAACAAGAGTCAGGGGGGCTTTTATCTCTATCATCTGGCCCAGGATCAGGTGGCAGTTGGCCTTATCGTCGATCTCAACTACCAGAATCCCTGGCTCAGCCCCTTTGACGAATTCCAGCGTCTCAAGCACCACCCCCTCATCGCGGCAACGTTGCAGGGGGGCGAGCGCATCAGCTACGGCGCACGGGCCATCACCAAGGGGGGCTGGCACTCATTGCCGCGCATGCACTTTCCCGGCGGCCTGCTCATCGGTTGTGACGCGGGCACCCTCGACTTCTCCCGCATCAAGGGGATCCACACCGCCATGAAGTCCGGCATGGTGGCGGCCGCGACGGTCGCCATGGCACTGCGAGGACGGGATGAAGGGGGACGGGATCTGGCCGAGTTTCAGGACGCGCTGCTGCAAAGCTGGCTGACCCGGGAACTGAAGAGGGCCCGCAACGTTGGGGCCGCCCTGCACCGCTTCGGCCCCTGGCTCGGCGGCGCCTTCAACTGGCTGGAGCAGCGACTCTTTGCCTTGACCTCTCCTTTTACTCTGCTGGACAAGGAACCGGATTACCGCCAGCTGCGCCTGGCCAGCCGTTGCCAGCCCATCGACTACCCCAAACCCGACGGCAAGCTCAGCTTCGACAAGCTCTCGTCTGTCTATCTGGCCAGCACCAGCCACGACGAGGATCAACCCTGTCACCTGACCCTTCAGGACGCGCGCATTCCGGTTGAGGTCAACCTGCCCACCTGGGCCGAACCCGCCCAGCGCTACTGCCCGGCGGGGGTGTTCGAGATCCTCGATGGGGATACCCGGCCAAGGCTGCAGATCAACGCCGCCAACTGCATTCACTGCAAAACCTGCGACATCAAGGATCCCAGCCAGAATATCGTCTGGACGCCGCCCCAGGGCGGCTCGGGCCCCAACTACCCCAATCTGTAACAGGCTTGCCCACGCACACCAGAGCAGATAACAAGGAGACGCAGCCCCGGAACACCGCCCGGAGACCGTTTTCTGCGCTTGGCCGGGCGCTGTCGCAGGGCGACCAGCAACCCGTCATTCCCGCCGGTGAGCCCGGGCCCTCCTCCACTCCAGGGCGAACAAAGGAGGTGACGTCGGGATCGCCCGTTTCGAGGTCGGCGTGGCTGATCCGACCTCGCCGCTTTTTTGAGCGAACAGGCTGAACCCCTGATGAATAGGCCCTGACAAGCGGGTCCCGCCCCTGTATAGTTCGCCGCATTCAGGTTGTCCATCGGCCTCGTTATGCTATTTCATGGGATCGCTTTCCGTGCGATCTAAGGCCGCATGAACCTGTGCAACCATCCCTGATTACCCATGACTTCTTAAGGGGGGACAGATGATCACCGCCTACATTCTCAACAACAAGGTGCTGGACATAGTCACGCTCGGGCCGGATGACATCGTTCCCGACAACACCGTCTGGCTGGATGCCTACAAGCCGGACACAGCGGAGCGAGAATGGTTGACGGGCCTGTTCCTGGAGGAGGTGCCGGACAAGGAGGAGCTCGATGACATCGAGGCATCCGCCCGCTTCTACTGGGACACCGACGGTCTGCACATCCACTCCCTGTTTCCCCAGCGCATCGGCCGCGACACCAAGGGTGTGCACGTCTCTTTTACCCTGCGCAACAACCTGCTGATCAGCATTCGCGAGGATGACATCGGCCTGGTGCGTCTGCTGCGCCACTACATGCGCCAGGACAGGCTGGAGGTCGAAGACGCCCTCGACATCCTGCTGGAGGTGCAGAACCTCAAGGTGGAGTACCTCTCAGACCTGATCGAGGATGGCTACAAGACCCTGGAGAACACCGCCGATCAGATCTTCGAGCCGGACCAGATCAACCCCATGCTCAAGGAGCTGATGGCCCAGGAAGAGGCCAACGGCCAGATCCGTCTCTCCCTGCACGATACCCGCCGCGCCCTGCGCTTCCTCAAACGCAGTTTGCGCCAGCGCATGACGGGGGAGCAGAACAAGTGGATCGACGAGATGCTGCACGACGTGGAATCCCTGCTGCCCCATACCCAGTTCCTGTTCGACAAGATCAACTTCCAGTTGGAGGCCTCCATGGGGGTGACCAATCTGGAGCAGAACAAGGTGATCAAGATCTTCTCGGTAGCCGCGGTGATCTTCCTGCCGCCGACCCTTATCGCCAGCATCTACGGCATGAACTTTGGCCGCATGCCGGAGCTCGCCTGGGAATACGGCTACCCCCTCTCCCTGGTGCTGATGGTGATGTCATCGCTGGGCACCGGTCTCTTCTTCAAGCGAAAAGGCTGGCTGTGACGCCGGAACCCGGCAACTAAAGACTGTGGATTGGGGGGGCTGGCCCCCCGATTAATTCCCGGCCGTTGCCGGCCTTGCAATGGCCTGCCCTGTGCCCCATATCCCCTTCATCACTCGCACTGCATGAATGGATACCGGGCCACCATGACCCTCTACCCCGAACACCGTTACGACGATCACGGCCAGTTGCGCCCCCCGCTCTGGTTCTGGCCCATCGCCCTCTTGCTGACCCGCTCGGTCTGGCTGTTTCTGATGGCGGGGGTCACCCGGGAGAGTGGCAGCGCCATCCTGACCCTCTTCTACCCGGACAAGCTCACCCTCTATGTCAGCCTGCTGACGGACGTGCCCGCCATGCTGGTGCTGCTCGCCTGCGGCGGCACCCATCGCCAGACCCACAGTGCCAGAGCCTGGCTCAGACGCCACAGCCGCGCTCTGCTGCTTTGCTCCACCGCGAGCGGCCTGGTGATGCAACTGCACAGCCTCAATCTGCAGCAGTGGTCGTTCAACTGGCCCACCGCCCTGGTGCTCATCGCCAGCCTCTGGGCGCTCTGGTATCTGCTGAGAAGCCGCCAGTTGCGGGATTACGCTCTGGATCAGCCCCACTGACAGGCTGGTTCACTGGCGCGTGACCCGGATCTGCAAAGTCTGGCGTTCGCTGCCGCTGGCCCCGCCCATGCCTGATGGATTGGCGATCGCGGCCTCCCGGCTGCCTTGGGTTGTGGAAAGCTCCCCCACCGTCAGCCACTGGCCCGGGGCGCCGCTCACCTCGGTGGCACTCTGGCCGGTGTGTATGTTGCCCCGCTCCACTCTTGCCTGTTCACTGCTGAGGGCCACCTGCACCCTGTCCCCTATCAGGGTCGCGGTGGCGTAGAGACCGTTCATCAGCGGCATCATGCCCACCACCCTTCCCCCCTGCCACTGGTAAAAGGTGACCGGCTGATAGGACCCCATCTTCAACAACACGGGCCGCCCGGAGAGGCCACGCACCTGCCAGTTGTCACTCTGGCTGCGTTCATAGTGCCGGGCATCCCCCTCCAGCAACCACTGCCGTTTGGCATCCAGGCCCAGCCCCACTCCGGCCTGCTGACTGCTGGAAGCGCCATCCACCCGCCACTCGATGAGCAGGCTTTGGGGCGGCTGGTTCACTTGCGCCAGGGTACGCTCGGCCTCCTGCAACTGGGCGGGGGTTCCGCTCAGTACCAGCTGGTTGCCCATGGCGCTCACCCCGAGATCCGGGTAGATCTCCTTGAGCGTCTGCACCGCGGCATCCGCCTCGAATACCGGTATGACCTTCACTTCGGCCCTCAGGGGCAATGCCAGCAACAGGCAGCACCCCAGCCCCCAATACCCTGATCCAGCGCGCATCTTCTCCTCCCGGCGTTCACCGCCACCCTCTCGCTTCCTGCCATCATGGTCCATGGCGCCCCGATTGCAACGGGCCTGGTATGCAACCCCACACAGAGGCACCAGATAAGGACTCATTAAGACACCCGATTAACACAAATAAAAATGGTTATCATTTGTTGTCACAACAAAAACCCTCGGATACAATTCGGACTCATTTTTTCGAGTCAGCCTCTGATGAAGCCAGAATCCGTCGCATCCACCCCTGCCGCCATCCACCTTGCGCTGCTCATCAACATGCTCTCCATGGGCTGCATGATGATGGTGATGCCCCTTGGCCCGGAACTGGTAACCCGCCTGGGGATGCTGCCGGAGCAGACAGGTTACTTCAGCGGCGGCGCCACCCTGGGCGCCGCTCTGCTGGGCCTCCTGGCCGCCCCCTGGCTCGATCGGGTCAACCGCAAACCCGCTCTGCTGGTACTGCTGGTCCTGCGCTTCCTGCTCTTGATGGCTTGCGCCCTGGCCGAGGATAGCCAGACACTGCTGCTGCTTTTCATCCTGTCCGGCTGCGTGGCCGGCCCCCTGGGGGCCATCCTGATGGCGGCGGTGCTGGATCTGGTACCGCCCGCCGAGCGGGGCCGCCGTCTCGCCTACGTGGGTATGGCGTTTTCCCTGGCCGCCATTCTGATCGTGCCCGCGGCCCTCGTGCTGGCCCAGTGGTCTGGCTGGCAGAGCCCCTTCCTCTTGTTTGGTGCAGGCGGCCTGCTGCTGGCCCTGCTTTGTGCCATCTGGCTGCCGTCCCTGCCGGTCAACCGGGCCCCGGCAGGCCAGGGGATGCGCCAGTTGCTGGGGTCACCACTCTGCCAGGGAGCCCTCTTCATCCTCTGCCTGCAGATGTTCGGCCACTTCCTGCTCATTCCGCACTTTGCCAACTACTTCCAGTTCAACCTGGGTTTCCCGCGCGAGCAGATCGCCAGCCTCTATCTGTGCGGCGGCCTTGCCAGCATGGCCACCATGCGCCTGTGCGGCGGCTGGATCGATCAGGGTCGCGCCCAGGGCGCCATCCTGCTCACCAGCCTGGCCCTGGCCCTGATCACCCTGGTGGGCTTTGCCTTGCCGGCAGGCCTGCCTCTATATCTGCTGTTCACCCTCTTCATGGCCCTGAGCTCCGCCCGTGCCAGCACCACCCTCGCAGTCACGGCGGCCATTCCGGCCCCCCATCAGCGCGCCGCCTTCATGTCTTTCCAGGGCTCGGTCACCAATGTGGCCGCGGGCCTCGGCAGCCTGTTCTCCGCCAGATATCTGGTCTCCGACGAGGGGGGCGCTCTGCAAGGTTTCTCCACCCTGGCCTGGATCAACATTGCGTGCACCCTGGTGGCCTGCGCCGGAGTCTGGTTCCTCATCCGGAGCCTGAAGCGCACAAGAGATAACAATAATCCTGCCTCTGGCACCGCCAGACAAGGAAGTCAGTGAGCACCGGATCAGAAGAATCCGGACCCCATAACCTCAGTTATATCCATGGAGTTTTTGACAATGCAGTTGCAGCACGGCCTCTTTAAACTGAACCCCATTCTGCTCTCCCTTGGTCTGCTGGCCGTACCGGGCCTGGCCCAGGCCGAGTCCGTCAAGGCCAACGAGACGGTGGTGGTCACCGCCACCCAGACCAAGCACACCGAGCTGACCGCCCCGGCCAGCGTCTCCGTGGTCACCCGCGCCGATCTGGACAAGATGAACGTCAACAACATCGGCGATGCCCTCAAGCACGTGCCCGGTGTCAACATCATCGGCACCAACCCCACGGGTCGCAACGAGATCAAGATCCGCGGCATGGGCGGTGACTACACCCTGCTGCTGGTCAACGGCAAGCGGGTCAACGCCCGCGAGACCCTGGGCAGCTCCTTTGGCAACGACTTCGACTTAAGCTCCATCCCCATGGCCGCCATCGAGCGCATCGAGGTGATCCGCGGTCCCGTCTCCTCCCTGTACGGGGCCGATGCCCTCGGCGGCGTGGTCAACGTGATCCTGCGCCAGGCCAAGGAGAACACCGAAGCGGCCGTCGGCTACACCCACACCATGCCCACCAAGGGGGATGGCGGGGATGCCAACCAGGGTAGCGCCTTCGTCTCCGGCGCCCTGATCGACAACAAGCTGCTGGGCAGCGTGGTGGTGGAAGGCTATCAGCGGGATCGCTGGAAGAGCGAGCAGTCCAACAACCCGGATGCCGACGCCCTGGAGAAACGGGAAGTGGTCAACGTGCTCTCCAGCCTGAAGTGGCTGGTGGCCGACAACCAGGACATCGACTTCGATCTGGGTTACAACCAGAACGACATGGACAGCTACTTCAACAACGTGCCCCGTGCCCCGACCGCACCGGCTACCCCCCACAACGTGCAGAAACTCGATCGCCTGAGCCTGGGGCTGACCCACAACGGCCGTTGGGAACACTTCGACAGCCGCGCTCGTTACTACTTCGAGCAGACCGATCTGATGGATGACTCCCAGCTCAACGGTGGCGCCGCCGACATCACCCAGACCAACAACACGGTGGATGGCCAGTTGAGCGGCTACCTCGGGGATCACCTGCTGACCTCGGGTGCAGAGTTCCGCAAGACCGAGCTGGAGCACAGCCGCAGCATCCAGAACGGCAGCGTGGATGCGAGCCAGAGCGCTCTCTACCTGCAAGACGAGTTCGGCTTTGGGGATCTGGCCCTGACGCTCTCCGGCCGTCTGGATCACCACGAGACCTATGGCAACGAGTTCAGCCCCCGTGCCTACGCCCTCTACTCCCTGAGTGACGAGTGGGTGATCAAGGGCGGCGCCGGCAAGGCGTTCAAGGCCCCGACCCTGGCCCAGTCCAGCGAAGGGTTCGCCACCACCGCCTGCCGCGGCGCCTGCAAGGTGATAGGCAACCCGGATCTGAAGCCGGAAACCTCCGTCAGCTACGAGCTTGGCACCGCCTACAACGCCGATCGCTTCGGCGCAGGGGTGACCGGCTTCCACAACGAGATCGAGGATCTGATCCAGAGCGATCAGTGGGGCCCGGGCTACCGTCCGACCGTCATGACCTACCTCAACGTCAAGAAGGCCCGCATCAAGGGGCTGGAGCTGACCGGCTGGTTCGACGTGCTGGACAACGTGCAGCTGACCGGCAACCTGACCCTGCTGGACTCCGAAGACAAGAGCACGGGTGACGATCTGGCCAAGACCCCGGATCACACCGGCAACATCGGCCTGGACTGGAAGGCGAGCGACGTGGTCAGCGCCAACCTGGCCTGGCAGTATGTCGGCAGCCAGGTGATCAAGGTGCCGGCCCGCAACGCCCAGGCATTCACCTCCAAGCACTACCAGACCCTGGACGTGAACACCAAGTGGACCGTCACGCCGGCCCTGGACTTCAAGCTCGGCATCACCAACCTCACCAACACCCAGCGTGACGAGGTGGCGACCGACGCCGACTTCATCCTGGAAGGTCGCACCGTCTACGCAGGGGTCGATTACAAGCTGTAATCCATCCTGTATGCGGGAGCCCCGGTCGCGGGGCTCCCTTTTTGCGTTTCTGCCTCCCCGAATTCAAGGAGTCATTGAGTGCTCAGATACCAAGCTCGGCTGTTCTGGCTCGGCGTGCTGCTCCTCTTCCTGCTGATTTGTCTGTCACTGGCCACCGGGGCCGGTGTCTATGGTGGCCGCGAGGTCGCCGGTTTCCTGATGGGCGATCCCGCCTTCGTGGCCGATGAAAAGCTCGCCATGATAGTCCATACCCTGCGCCTGCCCCGTACCCTGGCAGCCCTGGTGGTGGGGGCGTCACTCTCCCTGGCGGCTTCCATGCTGCAAAGTGCCACCCGCAACCCTCTGGCCGAACCCGGCCTGCTCGGGGTCAATGCCGGCGCCGTCTTTGCTCTGGTGATCGGCCTCACCTGGTTTGGCGTCGAATCCGCCTACGGGTATCTGCTCTGGTCCGGCATGGGGGCCCTGCTCGGCAACCTCATCGTGCTGGGCCTCGGCCTCATGGTGGGGCGCTCCAACCCCCTCAAGCTCATCCTGGTAGGGGTCGCCCTCTCCGCCACCTTCGGCGGTCTTTCCAACTTCCTGCTGCTCTCCAACCGGGTGGTGCTGGAGCAGTTCCGCTTCTGGAACTTAGGGTCCCTTGCCGCCTCCAGTCTGGAAGCGGTACTCACCGTGGTCCCCTTCGCCCTGGCCGCCCTGCTGCTGACCCTGGCGCTCTGTCGCCCTCTCACCCTGATGCAGATGGGGGATCACCAGTCCAGGGCCCTCGGCATCCGCCCCACCCGGGTGCGGATCGGCGTGCTCTTGGCCGCAACGCTCTTCACCGCCTGCGCCATCGCCATCGCCGGTCCCATCGGCTTTGTCGGCTTCCTCGCCGCCTACTGCGCCCGCCTGGTGGAGCCGGTTCGCCTCGCCATCCAGGTGCGCTTCTCTGCCCTGTTCGGGGTGCTCTTTCTGCTCGGTGCCGATGTGCTGGCCCGCTGGCTTATCCAGCCCTACGAGCTGCCCAACGGCGTCATTCTGGCGCTCATCGGGGCGCCCGTGCTCATCCTGGTGGTGCGCAGCGGCGGCTTCCGCTCCCTGCTGGCCGTCAAATAAGGTGCCACGCCCATGAAGAACTCTCTCTCACTCCCGAGCGGCACCCTCTGCCTTCGCCTTGGCAGCCGCACCCTGTTGCTGCACCGCCGCGCCTGGCTCATCACCCTGGGGCTCCTGGTCGCCCTCACCCT
Source organism: Aeromonas sp. ASNIH8 (assembly GCF_002919855.1). Lineage (NCBI taxonomy): Bacteria > Pseudomonadati > Pseudomonadota > Gammaproteobacteria > Aeromonadales > Aeromonadaceae > Aeromonas > Aeromonas sp. ASNIH8. Next base: position 19,438 of record NZ_PQLN01000025.1, read on the forward strand.
GCTCTCCCTGCTGGCCCTCACCCTGGGTTCCGGCAAGATCACCATGATGGGGGTGATCCAGACCCTGCTCGGGGAGGGAAGCCGACTCGATCAGGTGACCGTCTTCAAAATCCGCCTGCCGCGCCTGTTGGCGGTGCTGGTGGCCGGCGCCGCCATGGGACTCTCGGGCTGCCTGGTGCAGACCCTGGTGCGAAACCGCCTCGCCACCCCGGACATGATCGGGGTCAACGAGGGGGCATCCCTGGCCATCATCATCTTCTCCCTCTATCTGACGCTGGGCACCTGGCCCTGGTGGGCCGCCCCCTTCGGCGCCCTGTTTGCCGCCGCCGTGCTCTATGCCCTGTGCAACAAGCCGGGGGAGCAGGGCTACCTGTTCGTGGTGATCGGCATCGGGGTCTCGGAGCTGATGAACGCCCTCGGCCAGTTCGTCATGTCCACCCAGTCCCTGGTGCACCTCACCAGCCTCTATCTGTGGAACATGGGCAACTTCGTCGGTCAGGGCTATGGCACCCTGCTACCGGTGAGCCTGCTGCTCCTGCTCATCTGTCCCTGGACCGTCTGTCTCTCCCGCTCCCTCGGCGTGCTGCGCCTGGGACCGGTGACGGCCAGCACCCTCGGGGTCAACGTGAACCGGGTCCAGCTCGGGGTGCTGGCCCAGGCCATCATCGTCGCAGCCCTTGGCACCGCCATCGGCGGCCCCGTGGTCTTCATTGCCATGGCGGCCCCCATCCTTGCCTCCTGGCTCAGCCGGGATCGCATCGTGCCGCTCTGGATTGCCGCCCTGTGCGGCGCCCTGATGCTGCTCGCCAGTGACACCCTGGTGCGGGTGCTGGCCAGCCCCCACGAAGTGGCTACCGGCATCATGACCCGCATTCTCGGCGGCCTGCTGCTGCTCTTCATCCTGCTCAAAGATCGCCAGAAGGCCGACTGACCATGGCATTCATCCATTTTCAATACAGACCGAGGGCCGCCCGATGACGCTCACCGTGAACCGACTCCAGTTCGGCTACCCGCAAAAGACCATCTTCAAGGAGATATCCTTCTCCCTCCCCCGGGGCAAACTGGTGGGGATCGTCGGCCCCAACGGCGGCGGCAAATCCACGCTGCTCAAGCTCCTTGCGGGACAGGAGCAGCCCCGGTCCGGGGAGATCCTGCTCAAGGAGAAGCCACTCGGTGCCTATGGCGCCAAAGCCCTGGCTCGGGAACTCGCCTATCTGCCCCAACGTCCCCTGGTCCCCCCCGGTATCCTGGTGGAGCAGCTGGTGCAATATGGCCGCCATCCCCATCAGGGCTGGTTCAATCAGTGGAGCGAGGAAGATGCCCGCATGGTGGACTGGGCCCGGGAGCGGATGCAGCTCGATGCCATCTGGCACCAGAGCGCCAGTTCGCTGTCCGGCGGTCAGGCCCAGCGGGTGTGGCTCGCCATGGTGCTGGCACAGGATGCGGACATCATCTTGCTGGACGAGCCCACCAGCGCGCTGGACATCGGCCACCAGACCGAGGTGATGGAGGCCATCCATCGGGTCGCCGCCGAGGGCAAGACGGTGCTTATCGTCATCCACGATCTCGCCACCGCCGCCCGCTACTGCGACGAGCTGATTGCCCTGGGGGATGGCGCCATCCAGGCCATGGGCCCAGCCCGGGAGGTGGTGACCAAGCCCCTCATCGATCGCCTCTACCAGACCGATGTGGACATACTGCACGCCCCCGGCGACGGGGCCCCTGTCATCGTGCCCCGCCGACGCGCTGACGAAGTGCCTCGCCTGCGCGCCGACCATGGCGTGTCGGCCTGACCCTGACCCTGTGCCAGAGAAAGAACCCGCCTGATGGCGGTTTCTTTCTCTGGGCTTTGCGTTGGCGTTATCCGGGCGCTGGCATCGTGCTCACAGCAGCAAGACGGTGAGCACGCCCCCCGGCAGGGCTTGCCAGTGCAGGGTGCAGCGCCAGCCAGCTGGCAGGGTCGGTGTCAGCGGGCATTTGAGCTCCAGGGTGAGAGTCTGCGCCGTCATGGCGAGCCAGCGGGCATCGAGAAAGTCAAAGTAGCGCCCCACCCGGGAATAGAGCCCCTTGAAGAGGCTTTCCTTGGCGGAAAACACCAGGGTCAGTCCCTCTGCCAGGCTCAGCTGGGCGTCGTGAACCCCCGCCTCCAGCCGCCCCCACTCCTCCCCATCCATGATGCCGGGCCAGAGCTGCGCCCCTTGGTCGCCATCGAGCCAGGCCTCCAGATCCAGCCCGATTCCCTCCTGGCCCGGACGCACCGCACACAGGGCCACCCCCTCTCCCGCCAGCCGGCTGTGGCTGATGCTCCCCTCCACCCCTTCAGGCCAGAGTGGCTCCCGGGCAGCGCCGATGGCCACGCTGCATCCTGCAAGACCGAAGGGTCGCAGGGCCTCACGGGCTGCGAGACGCCCTGCCAGAAACTCCCCGAGGCGCCTGGGGGCAGCCCCCTGCAATGAAGCAGGCAGGATGATGCCCTGCGCCCCAAAGCACTCCGGCGAGAAGGCTGCGGGATCAAAACAGACCCGATGAAGAGGCAGCGTCTCAAGACCCGGCAGGCACAAGGTATCGAATTGACGGACAAAGGGTCCATCGAGTGAGGGACAACGAGGCAACATGAAAGGCTCCTGACAGGGGCCTGCGATGGTACCAAAGCAAGCCGAGGTCATGCCACAAACACAAATGACAACGCTTCTCACTTGCTTTGTGGTAGCATGTCCCCGCCCATTCGGGGCTGGCCGGGCGGCTCTCAGGCACTTTTCACAGACTCCGGCCCACCGATTTCACCCATAAGGATGTCACCATGAAGATCTTCTCCCCGCTGGCCACCTTGCTCATGCTGGCCAGCCTGACGGGCTTCCAGGCCCAGGCGGGCAGCCGCCAGGTCATCGATGCCAACGGCCAGTCCCAGAGCGTCCCCGATGCGCCCCGGCGGGTCGTCGTGTTGAGCGAACTCGATCTCGACAGCGCCCTGACTCTGGGGGTGCAGCCGGTAGGCACCGTCAATGGACGCGGCCAGTCCACCCTGCCCCGCTATCTGCTGGACAAGGCGGGCAAGGAGATCGCCGTGGTCGGGGATCTGGACAACCCCAATCTGGAGACCCTCATCGATCTGGAGCCGGACCTCATCCTCACCGGCCAGACCAAGCCCGAGCTCCTGGCCCTGCTCAAGGAGATCGCCCCTACCGTCGTCACCGGCAACTGGGGCGAGCCCTGGAAAACCGTGTTCGGTCGCAGCGCCGACGCGATGAACCGGGGGGCCGAGGCCAAGGCGTTCCTCACCCGGTATGAGGCCCGCCTGGCAGAGGCCCGCAGCAAGCTCGCCAAGCATCAGGGGGAGCAGATGAGCATAGTGCGCTGGAACCCCAAGGGGCCGAGCTACATGCACGGCGGCACCTTTGCCAGCAGCGTGGTCACCGAGATGGGGCTCACCCGACCGTCCCACCAGATTGGCGACAAGAGCCCCCACTCCCCGGCCCTGAGCCTCGAATCCCTCAACCTGCTGGACGGTGACTGGCTGGTGATCGGCACCCTCAGCACCAGCGGGGATGCGGTGGATGCCATGAAGCAGGCCGAGCAGACCCCGGCCTTCCAGCAGCTCGGCGCCATCAAGGGCAAGCGCTTCGGCGCCGTGGACGGGTCTCTCTGGACCTCCACCGGCGGCCCCCAGGCGGCCCTCAAGGTGATCGACGACGTCGAGCGCCTGCTCACCAAACCGGATGCCGCCCCCATCGCTCACTAAGCCCCCTCGGTTTACAGCCAACAAGAAGCCCGCATGATGCGGGCTTCTTTTTATCCATCGCTCTTACCATCCGGCAAGACAGCTTACTCATGCAAAGGCAACGCCTTTCTGTCGAGCTTGCCACTGCCGGTCTTGGGCAGGGCATCCAGCAAGAGGATCCGTGCCAGCACCCTGTTATTGAGGCATCGAGCCTGCAAGCCCTTTGTCACCCCGGTAATGGCAGCGCCTTTCTGTCGAGCTTGCCGCTGCCGGTCTTGGGCAGGGCATCCAGCAGGATGAGCCGCGCCGGCACCATGTAGTGCGGCAGCGTCGCCTGCAGCCCCTTGCGCAGGGCGAGGCGATTGAGAGTCACCCCGCTTTTCGCCTCCACGTAGCCCACCAGCATGGCATCGTCCCCCTCACCCACCAGACGCACCGCCGCCTCCTGCACCCCGGCCTGGCGGCGCAGCCCCGCCTCCACCTCCCCGAGCTCGATGCGAAAGCCCCGCAGCTTGACCTGATCGTCGCGCCGTCCCAGATAGAGGAAGCGGTCCGCCCCAAGGAGGCGCACCCGATCGCCGGTGCGATAGAGGCGGTGGGTGGCAAGGCGCAGGAAGGCCGCGCTGGTCAAGGCAGGCTTGCGCCAGTACCCCTCGCACAGGGCCGGGCTCTCGATGCAGAGCTCGCCGCACTCCCCCTCTGCCACCGGCTGCCCCGCCTCGTCCAGCACCCAGTGACGATAGCCGGGCAGGCTGTGGCTGATGGTGATCTGCCCGCCAACCGGCGGCCAGCGCACCTCGCTCACCAGCGACCAGACGGTGGCCTCGGTCGGCCCGTAGCAGTTCCACAGCCGCCGGGTGCGGGCACAGAGCTGCTCGGCCAACCCTGAGTCCAGCGCCTCGCCACCGCACAGGGCGGTGAGGGTATTGCGCCCCTGCCAGCCCGCCTTGAGCAGCATGCGCCAGCAGGCCGGGGTGGCCTGCAGCCAGTTGATGGAGGGGTCGGCCTCGAGCAGGGCCAGCATCCCCAGGGGATCCTTGTTGTGCTCACCGCCGGCCACCGTCAGCCGGCCACCGCCCCAGAGCGGCCCCAGCATCTCCAGCAGCGAGATGTCGAAGGCCGGGGTGGTGATGAAGAGCCAGTGGCAGCCAGGTGAAAGCCCGAGCCGCTCGCGGATCCCGTCGAGGAAGCAGAGCAGGGCCCGCCGGCTGATGACCACCCCCTTGGGCTCGCCGGTGGAACCCGAGGTAAACATCATGTAGGCAGCCAGGGCGTCATCCACCTGGGGCCAGGAGACGGGCCCTGCCGCTGCCGGGCCATCGAGGGTACGCAGCGGACAGCCGAAGGCGGGAGCCGGCCTGTCGCCGTCGCAGATCACCGCCGACAGGCGCGCCTGGCGTGCGATCCCCTGCAGCCGCTCCACCGGAAAGTCCGGCTCAAGGGGCACGAAGGTGAGACCGAGCCGCAGGCAGGCCAGCAGGCTGGCCACCAGATCGGGGCTGCGGGAGAGATAGAGGCCGACCCGCTCCCCCACCGCCAGCCCCTGCAATCGGGCGGCAATCTCGCCGACCCTGACATTGAGCGCGCCGTAGCTGAGCCACTGCTCATCTGATCCGCCCTCACTGATGCCCTCCCCGCCCATACGGATGGCGGGGGCCAGCGGACTGGCGGCCAGACAGGCGGCCAGCCGCGCACCCAGGTTGGCCGCCCCCTCACGGGGGGCGGGCCGGGTTTGCACGAGTTGAGCCTTATGCTTGATGGTCACCGTCATAGTGCGGCCTCCGTTTGGCGCACCAGCCAGTGCCGATAGAGCCGGCTGGGGGATGGATGGGCCTTGAGGGTCTGCAGGCTGAGCGGCGCCCGCTCCTGGCCAAACGCCTCGTTGAGGGCCGCCAGCAGGGCGAGCTGCTGCACCGAATCCACCCCGAGTTCACACAAGGTCTGCTGCCAGATGCCGGGCACGCCACACTGGCGCTCCCACAGAGCCACCAGCACGCGGGCCTCGGCCGGCGGCTGAGCCAGACCGGGCTCCGTCCTGGTGGCGACCACCTGCGGCATCACCGGGGGCAGTGCCGTCGCCACCACACTGGCCGGTTGGCTCAGATCCGCCTGCGCCAGCCAGCCGAGCTCGACCAGCCAGTCAGCCAGCACCGCCTCTGCCCGTGCCTCGGGGATCTGCTCGCCATCGAACTCGAGGCGCAGCTGGAGCGTCTCACCCCGGCTGCTGACCACCAAGGAGAGCGGCAGCTCCACCTTCTCCACCACGGTGCCAAAGCGTGGCACCAGCTGGTGAGGTTCGGGGGCGACAGGGGCCGCCGGTATGGGGTAGTTCTCGAACACGAACAGACTCTGAAACAGACGCGCCCGGCCTTTGGTCAGTGCCGCCAGCGACTGGGTGCCGTGCTCGTTGAGTGCCATCAGATCGGCCTGCAACCGGGCGATATGCTCGGCCAGGGTCAGCTCGGTGCGCCACGCCAGGGCCAACGGCAGGCTGTTGATATAGAGCCCGACGCTCGCGGTGATCCCCTCGATGGGGTAATCCCGGCCCGGGGTCACGTTGCCCACCAGAGTGACGGCATCGCCAGAGCGGCGTGCCAGCAGACGGTGCCAGGCATATTGGGCCAACAGGCCCGCGGTCACGCCAAGGTCGCGGGCACGATGGGCGAGCAGGGTCGCCACCTCGGCCGGCAACACCCTAGCGCACACCGCCGGTCGCTGCTGGGTATGGCGCCCGCTTGAGCCAGCGTCCAGCGTCACCCCGAACAGGCAGGCGAGATCGTTAGGCTTTGTTAGCAGCTCGCCACGCCCCTGCCAGTAAGCCTCGGCGCTGCGGGCTTGGCTGGCGATATGGCCGCCAAATTCGAGCCAGGCGGTATCCGGCTCGGCTTGTGGCAGCAGGCCGTTCATCAGCGCCTGATAGCCGCGATGCAGGGAGCCCAGCAACACGGGACCGCTCCAGCCATCCAGCACGCCGTGATGGGCGCTGAAGATCACCTTGTGGTGATCGGGGGCCAATTTGAAACAGGCAAGGCGCAGCAGGGGGGCCTGCTCCAGCGGGATCGGGCGGGCCAGATCCTGCTCGCGGTATGCCTGGACCCGTGTCTCTGCATTTCCCACCTCGGACAAGTCCTCATAGTGGAATGGCAACTCGGCGTGCTTGAGAATGCGCTGCAGCGCCACCCCGTCCGCCAGTACCAGTTCGCTGCGAAGGGCCGGCCAGCGGGCAATCTGCCCCTGCCAGGCCTGACGGTAGACCGCCACGTCCAGCGGCTGGTGATAGTCCATCTCGGTCTGCAGGTGATAGGCGTGATCCCGGGGCAGCAGCGCCCTGTGATGGAACATGCTCTGCTGAAGCGAGGTCATGGGCAGCAGGGTCTCCACCTCGCGCCCGGCCAGCACCCGATCGAGCCCAGCTTGCGAGAGGTCAAGCCCCGGGAAGTCGCTCGGGGTATGGCGCGGCGCCTTCAGGTTGCAGCAGTGCTCCACCAGCGCCGTCAGGTTGTCCGCCAGCCGCGCCATCAGAGCGTCGCTCCCTTGCTGGTTGAGGGCGCCCACCTGGCGCAGGGTGAGGCGGCCATCAAACACGCCCCCATGCAGACTGACCAGTTCCCGCGGCAGGTTGTCAGGGGACGTAGGTGCCCCCGGCGCCAGCGGCAGGGGCTGCCAGGGCTGAGCGGCCTCGCCCTGATGGCTGACCCCCAGGTAGTTGAAGACGATCAGGGCTTCGGGCAGTGCCCAACCACGGGGGTGGTGCAGTCGCAGGGCGTTGAAGCCCACCCCCTTGTCCGGCACGGCGCGCAGCTGTTCCTTGGTGGCGCACACCAGCGCATCCCACTCCTTGGCATCCGCCAGCGCCAGCGGGTAGGTGCTGGTGAACCAGCCCAGAGTACGGCTCACGTCCAGTTCAGCATCGATGGCCTCGCGGCCGTGTCCTTCCAGCATCACGCAGTGACGATTGCCGTAACCCAGCTCGCTCAGGGTACGGGTCAGGGCCGCCAGCAGCAGGTCGGGCACCCGGGTAAAGTAGGCCTGGTTGGCGGCGTCGATGAGCCGAGCCGTGGTCTCCTGACTCAGTTGCAGCAGGCTGGCGGCGGCGCGGCCATCGGTGGCGCGCGCAGCGATCAGCAGGTGACCCTGGCTGCCCTCTCCCTGAGCCAGCCAGAAGCCAAGCTGATCCTCTTCCCGTTTGGCGTAGGCCGCGAGCCCCTCACCCCACTGGCGATAGCTGCTGCCCTTGGCGGGCAGCGGCTCACCCCTGCTCACCCGTGCCAGATCTTCGGCCAGAATGCGCCAGGAGACCGCATCGATGACCAGATGATGGAAGGCAAGGAAGAGTCCCTCCACCGTCTCGCACTCGCCCTCCAAAGAGATATTGCGCAGGCGGGCCCAGGCCAAAGTGTGACCGCTGGCAGGGTCGAAATCTCCCTGCAGCTCGGTCAGGCGGGCCTGCAGCTCGACCTCATCGAGATTGGCGGCATCCAGGGTCGGCAACGGCGGCAATGGCAGTTCGGCCAGGTAGCGCTGGCCGGTCGGGGTCACCGCCAGGCGCAGGGCATCGTGGTGCTGGCGCAGGGTATCCAGCCAGCCGCGCAGGGCCTCATCATCCACCCCGGCCGGCAGGCGCAGGATCACCCCCTGGTTCCAGTGACCGGACTTGGCAAAGCCCTGTTCGAAGAACCAGTGCTGAATGGGGTGGAGCGGGAACTCGCCGGTCAGGCTGCCCTGCTCGCTCCTGTGGCTGACCGCCTGCTGCTGGCCGAGCTGGCGGCAGAGGCGGCGCACCGTCTTGGCTTCGAACACGTCCTTCACGCTGCAGTGCAGCCCCGCATCCCGCAACCGGGTGGTGAGCTGGATGCTGAGGATGGAGTCACCGCCCAAGCGGAAGAAGTCATCCTCCACCCCGAGCGGTTGCTTGAGCACCCCTTGCCAGATGGCGAGCACGGTCTGCTCCAGTTCGTTTTGCGGCTCGCCCTTGCTCTGCTGCCAGACGATGGCGGGCAGGCGGCGCAAGTCCAGCTTGCCGTTGGGGGTGAGCGGGATCTCGGGCAGCCAGCAGAGGCGCGCCGGCACCATGTATTCGGGCAGGCACTCGCCGGCCCGCTGCAGCAGGGCATCGCCGTCGGGCTCGCTCGCCCCGGCCTGCAGACAGGCGTAAGCGAGCAGGCGCCCCTCCTGCACCACCACCTTGATCTGGCGCATCGCCGGGCACAATTCGGCGAGCCGGGTCTCTATCTCCCCCGGCTCGATGCGATAGCCGCGCAGCTTGATCTGCTCGTCTATCCGGCCCAGATACTGGATGTTGCCGTCGCGGCGCAGCAGGGCCCGATCGCCGGTGCGATAGAGGCGATGGGTACGTTCCGCCAGCGCCAGCTCGATAAAGGCCTCCTGGGTGCGCTCTGGCAGATTGAGGTAGCCACGGGCCAGCCCCAGCCCCGCCAGGCAGAGCTCGCCGGGGACCCCCACCGGGCAGAGGTTGCCCGCCTCATCCAGGATCAGCGCCTTCAGGTGGTTGACGGGTCGACCTATGGTGATGGGCGCCCCCGGGGTGAGCCGCGCGCAGAGCGCGGTGACGGTGCACTCGGTCGGGCCGTACATGTTGAACAGCGCCACCCGCTCCCCCCAACGCTCCACCAGGCTGCTCGGGCACGCCTCGCCGCCAAAACCGATGGCCTTGAGGGAACCGAGTTCCGCCGGGGGCAATAGATTTGCCAACAGCGCCGTGGGCAGGATCATGTGGCTGGCACCACAAGCGATCGCGGCACTGATCACCCCCTCGCCCGGCTCGCCAAAGTACAGGGCCGCGCCGCAGTAGAGCGGCAGCAAGCTGGTCATGTTGCCGGCATCAAACGAGAGGGACATGCAGTTGAACATGGCGCCACCCTTCCCAAGGGCGATGCGATCACCGTGATCCGCCATCAGGTTGACCAGGCTGCCCTGCTCCACCATGACCCCCTTGGGCAGGCCGGTGCTGCCGGAGGTGTAGATGATCTGGGCCAGCATGGCGGCGTCCCGGGGCAGTGCGGGCGTGCTGGTTGGCATCTTGTCCAGCGCAAGCCCGTGCAGATCGTGATATTCGGCAGTCGTTCCCGCCAGCGCCTCGCCAAGGTGCGGGTCCGGCACGCCCCCCAGCACCAGGTTGATGCCCGCGTCGGTGAGGATATGGGCCAGTCGCTCGGCGGGATAGGCAGGATCCAGCGGTACATAGGCCGCCCCCGCCTTCCAGCAGGCGAGCAGGGCGATGACGAAGGCGACATCGCGCCTGGCCTGGATGCCGATGGCGGCGCCCGAGGTGACGCCCTGAGCCAGCAGCCAGTGAGCCAACTGGTTGGCACGCACCTCCAGCTCGCCATAGGTCAACGATTGCGCGCCGTCGCTGACCGCCAACGCGTCCGGTAACTGAATAGCGCGCCGCTCGATATGACAGAGCAGGGTGTCGCGGCTCGGGTAATCCGGCGGCAGGTCTGCAAGCTCGGCGGCCAGCGCGGCCTGGTCGGTGCCCGCCTCCAGCGGCAGTTGCCAGATGTCGGTCTCGGGGGCCGCCACCACGGCGCGCATCAGGTGCAGCAGGCGATCGGCATAAGCCTGGATGGTCTCCTGCTCGAACAGGGCGGTGGCGAACAGCCAGTCCACCCGGACGGAGTCCATCAGCTCGGTCACCTTGACCGAAATGTCGGTCTTGGCCGGCAACACAGGCGAGGTCTCCTCCACCAGCTGGCAACCGGGGATGAGATCGTTGAAGTCCACCTTGGCCTGATAGACCAGCATGATCTGGAAGATGGGGTTGATGGCGGTGGTGCGATCCGCGCCGATGGCCTCGGCCAGCGCCTCGAAGCGGTAGAGCTGGTGATCGAAGGCCGCCAGATCCTCCTCCCGGCACTGCTGCAGATAGTCGACAAAGCTGGGCTTGCCGCTGAGTTGAGTGCGCAGCACCAGGGTATTGACGAAAAAGCCCACCAGCGACTCGATCTCGTGGCGCTCGCGATAGGCGAGCGGGGTGCCGATCACCACCTCCTTCTCGCCGCTCTGGCGCACCATCAGCAGGGCAAACAGGGCGTGCAGACCGATGAAGTTGGAGGTGCTGTGGCGCTGACAGAGACGCTTGAAACTCTCCCACAGGTCGCTCTCGATGGTGGAGAAGACCAGCTCGCCGCCGCTGTCCTGATGGGCCGGGCGCGGCTTGTCGAGCGGCAGACCGTGCACCTCGGGGCTGCCACCGAGCCGGTCGACCCAGAACGGCTTGAACTCGGCGTGATAATCGAGAAAACGCGGCGAGTTGAACCAGCGGGCATAGTCGATGTAGGTAAGCGGCAGCTCGCTCACCTGCAGGGGCTCGCGGTTCTGATGGGCAAGAAAGGCACGCTTGAGATCCGCGAACATGTTCTTGACCGACCAGCCGTCGGAGATGATGTGGTGCTGGGTGATCAGCAGTACGTGTTCGCGGCTGCCCAGCCGAATAAGATGCACCCGACTCAGATCCCCTTTGGTCAGGGAGAAGGGGCGCCCGATCTCCTCGCGCACCCGGCGGGCCACATAGGCCTCCCGCTCGGCAATGGGCTCTGTGCTCACGTCCTCAAGCTGCAGCTTGAAGGGCGTGTGGGGCAGGATCTCCTGGGCCCCCCTGCCCGCCTCGTCCTTGATGAAGCGGGTGCGCATGCTGGGGTGGCGGGCAAACAGGTGGTCGAAGGCAAACTCCAGTGCCACCGTGTCCAGCTCTCCCTTGACGCGAAAATAGACCGGCATGTTGTAGAGGTGGGAGGCCTCCTCATACTGCTCGATAAACCAGAGCCCGCTCTGGGACGAGGAGAGCGGCCCCTGCCGGGCGCCCTCGGTGGCGATAGGTTCTTCGAAAGCGGCGCGGGCCGCCAGGCAGCGCACCAGCTCATCCTTGTGGGCCTTGATGGTGGCGCCGATGGCCGGTGTCACCGCCTCCTTGCTCGACTGGGAGATAAGCTGGCCTTTCTCGTTCAGCCCAAGCTTCACTCCCTGCCGTTCCAGCTGTTTCAACAGCAAAATCATATTGTTCATCTGTTTCTCAAGCCTCAGGCACTCAGGGTGGCGCCGCCGTCGACGACCAGATCCTGCAGCGTGATGTGGCTGGCCAGATCCGAGGCCAGGAAGAGGACGGTATGGGCGATCTCCGCCGGGGTGGCGACCTTGCGCAAGGGGATGCCGAGCTTGAACTGCTCCGGCAACCCGGCAATGGTGCGGGCCATGGCCTCCTCGCTTGGCAGCATGCCGCGCAGCATGGGGGTATCCGTCGAGCCCGGCGACACCAGGTTGGCGCGCACGCCGAAGGGGGCCAGCTCCAGCCCCACCGTCTGGGTCAGGCTGGTGACCGCCGCCTTGGAGGCGCAATAGGCCGCCATCTGCATGCGCGGCACATGGGCGGCGTTGGAGCCGATGGTGACGATGGCACCGCGCCGCTGCCCCTTGAAGTGGGGCACCAGGGCCCGCAGCAGATAGAAGACACCGCTGGCGTTGACCGTCATGCAGTCGTGCCAGTCGTCATCGCTCAGAGTCTCGGTGGGGCCGAGGCGCAGCACCCCGGCCCCGTTCACCAGCACATCGAGCCCGCCGTCCGCCAGCAGCGCTGCGCAGCAGGCGTTGACCGCCTTCGAGTCGCCAATATCGAGCAGCCGGGTGGCATAGGGGTAGTCAGCTTCGGGAAACGCCAGATCCAGCCCCACCACGGATGCGCCGGCCGCCACGAACTGCGTCGCCACCTCACGGCCGATGCCGCGCCCGGCTCCGGTCACCCAGACCCGCTTGCCAGTGAAATCAAAGGTCATTGCTTGTTGCTCCTTATCCATCACCACACCATCTCCACGCTCTCTTCGTCCTCGGCAAGCAGGCCGTCGAGGAAACGGCAGAAGTCGTCGAGGCGCGGGTGATCGAACACGTCAGAGACCTTGACCTGCACCCCGAACTCGGCGCCGAGCCGGTTGACGATCTGGATGGTCTGCAGGGACTGGCCCCCCAGTTCGAAGAAGTTGTCCGTGGGCGCCATGGTGGCGAGCCCCAGGATCTGCTGCCAGATGGCGCCGACCCGGTTCTCGGTCTCGCTGCCCAGGGTCAGGGCTTCGCCGCCCGCCTGGTAGGCGGCCAGCAGGGCCTTGCGATCCAGCTTGTTGGAGCCGGTGCGGGGCAGCTGGTCATAGTGGCGATAGTCGGTGGGGATCATGGCTGCGGGCAACACCTTGGCCAGTTGCGCCTTGATGACCCGGCTGTCGCGCTCCGCCCCCGCCACGAAGGCCACCAGCCGGCGCACGCTGCCGATGCTCACCCCCTGCACGCACGCCTCGTCCACCCCCGGCAGGGCCAGCAGTTGGGCCTCCACCTCACCGGGCTGGATGCGATAGCCGCTTATCTTGAACTCGTTGTCGCGCCGACCCAGATAGACCAGCCGGCCATCCACCAGGCGCACCCGATCGCCGGTGCGATAGACGGGCATCTGCTCCGCGCCAACCCGCAGGGTGCCAAAGCTCCCTTGCACGCCCCCCACATAGCCGTTGGCCAGCTGCGGGCCGAGCAGCACCAGCTCGCCTTCCTTGGCGGGTTGCTCCCCCGCCCCCAGGATGAGCGCCTGCATGCCGGGCAGCGGCAGGCCTATGGGCAACTGGGCCTGGCTCGGGTCTTCCTGTTGCAGCTCCTGGGTGGTCACCACCACGGTCGTTTCGGTGGGGCCGTAGGTGTTGAACAGGCGCACATCGGAGCGGCCCTGGCGCTGCCACTGGGCCAGTTGCTCGGGGTAGACCGCCTCGCCGCCGATGATGACGGTGGTAAGCCCGGCAGGAATGTGGGCCTGACCCGCCGTCAGCGCCACCACCCACTCGTTCCAGAACGCGGTGGGCAGGTCGAGGTGGGTGATCCCCATCTGCTCCACCCCGGCCGCAAAGGCGGGCATGGATTCAAGCAGGGCGTCGGTGCGCAGCACCAGGGTGGCACCGGCACTCAGGGTGGCGAACACCTCCTCGATGCTGGCGTCGAAGTTGAAGGGGGCGAATTGCAGCATCCGCGCCTCTTCATCCAGGTGATAACGGCAGTGGGCGGCGGCGGCGAAGTGATCCAGCGCGCCGTGGCTCACCGCCACTCCCTTGGGCAGGCCGGTCGAGCCCGAGGTGAACATCAGGTAGGCGACGGCGCGGCCGGCGGCCGGCTGGTTCAAGCGGTTATCACTCACCAGATCCCCCGCCAGCAGGGTGCGCCCCTCAAACAGGCTGGCCAGCTTGTGGCGGTACTCGGCCTGGGTGATCAGGGTCTTGACCTCCCCCAGTCGCAGGATATGGCCCTGACGCTCCAGCGGCTGCTCGGGGTCGAGGGGCATATAGACGGCGCCCGCCAGCAGTACCGCCAGTTGGGCGAAGATGGCCTGGGGGGTGCGGGCCAGCATGACCCCCACCTTGTCGCCGGGGACGACGCCTGCGGCTTGCAGGGCGGCCGCCATCTGTTCGGCTCTGGCCAGCAGCGCCTCGTAGCTGAAGCGGGCCTCTCCCTGCGCCGTGCTCTGAATCAAGGCAATCTTGTCCGGGGTCTGGGCGGCGAAATGGCAGAGCGCCTCCAGCACAGGCCGAGCCTTGATCACTTCATGGGAGGGGCCGGCGATCAGGGCGCTGGCTCGCTGCTCGGCCAGCCAGTCGGCCTTGAGCGTCCCCAGAGTCCGGGCAGGCTCGGCCAGCCAGCGGCCCAGCAGGGCAAACAGGGTATCGGCGATGGCTGCCAGATCCCCCTGCTGGTAGCAGCCGGGGTTGGCGTCCAGATCCAGTCTGGGCTGGCCATCAACGCCAACCTGCACCTCGATGGTGAGATCCTCCACCGGGCCGGCGCTGATGTTGAGAATATGGGCAGATAGCGGCCCGAAGCGGCGAGCGTGATCAAACGGCATGATGTTGACCAGCGGGCCGAACAGCCGCTTGTCGCCCCCCACCAGGCCAAGGTCGCGGCGCAACAGCTCGTAACGGTAGTGCTGGTGCTTGCGCACCCCGCGCTTGGCCTTGGCCACGGCGCCGGCGGCCTCCGCCAGATCCAGCCCCTCTTCGAGCTCCAGAGCAAGGGGGGTGATGTTCATCTGCATGCAGGGTACGGTCAGCGACGCCGAGCCGATGCGGTTCATCATCATCAGGCCGAGCAGGGTCTTATCCTGGCCGCTCGACAGCGACAGCTGGGCCGAGAGACCGGCCAGCAGCAGATCGGGCCAACCCAGCTTGTGCTCGTCGGCAAAGCCGGTCAGGGATTGCCAGAGCGCCGCCGGCAGCGGACGGCTCTCGCGGATAAATTCGGCGGCGATCGGTGCGCGGGTCTCGCCAAAGGACTTCACCTCGGGCCAGCCTTGCAGCTGCTCCTGCCAGAAGGCGCGGGCGGCGTCGTTCTTGCCGCTCTGCTCGCGGCTCGCCTCTTCTGCCAGCACTTCAGCCAACGAGCCGAAGGGGGATGGGGAGTTCATCTCACCGGCCAGCCCCTCTGCATACAGTTCGGCGATGCGCTGGAACAGCAAGGTGGTGCCAAAGCCGTCGAGGGCGATGTGGTGCACGCAGCTGTAGAGATAATCGCGGCCGGGGCCGCGCAGCAGGGCGAAACGGCAGGGTGCCTCTTGGGTCAGCTCGAACGGGCGGCGCAGATCGGCCCAGGCCCAGGCGCGGGCCAGCGTCTCGTCATCGTGCTCGAGGGAGATTTCTTCATAGGCTAGGGGCAGCTCATGCGAGACGAAGCAGACCGCCTCCTTATCGTCTTCGAAGTGGCCCTTGAGCGCCTCGCACTCCCCTACCGCCTTGGCAAGGGCCGCGGCCAGCACGGCCGCCTCGACCTTGCCGTCGAAGGCGATGCACTCGGCGGTGTTGAACATCGCCTTGTCGTCGTTGAGCAGATGTCCGGACCAGAGCCCCTGCTGGGGGATGGTCAAGGGGAAGCGATTCATGGGGTCACCTCCAGCGCCTGGGCTGCCAGCCTGGCTTCGATCAGGCGCCACCAGCCGTTGAGGGTCGGCAGCTTGGCGAGATCCACGAAGCCGAGCTCCACCCCGGCGGCGCGCCACTCGGTGAGCAGGGCCATGATCCGCACCGAATCCAGACCGTAGTCGATGAGGTTCTCGTCAGGGTCAAACTCCCCTTCATCCTCGTCGATATGACTCAGCAGCCGCGCCTTGAGCCCCTCATACGTCAGCAACGGATTGGTGGGCAGCTGACTGGTCTGGGCGGCAGAAGCGGAGGCAGGGGCGAGGGCCAGCACCTCCTCGCAGGGGATCACCTTGCCGCAACGGGTCGCCACGTAGTCGAGCGCCATCTGGTGGTCGGCCAGGGAGAAGTCCGCCACCCCGTCCGCCAGGAAGAAGGGCTGGATGTCGCGCATGAAGGCGTCGCAGGCGGTCATCATGCAGCCGATATGGCCGTAGATGCCGCCGATGATCAGCTGATCCCGCCCCAGCGCTTTGAGCATCTGCTCCAGCTCGGAGCGCTGGAAGGCGCTGTAGCGCCACTTGACCAGCACGGTGTCGTCCCGCTCTGGGCGCAGCGCTGCCACCACCTGCTGCTGCTCGGGCCGCTTGTTGAGACCCGGGCCCCACATGTCGCTCAGCAGGGCGCGATCTTCAGGGGATTGATCCTTGGGCTGGGCGGTGTAGAAGACCGGAATGCCGAGGGCCTTGCACTGCTTGCGCACGGCGGCCAGCTGCTCGGTGAGCGCCGCAATCAGCGGGCTGTTTTCGCCATAGAAGGCGGTGAAGTACTCCTGCATGTCGTGGATCAGCAGGGCGGCGCGCTTGGGATCCAGAGACCAGTTGACCTTGTTGGCCTTCCACTGGCTGGGCATGGCGTAATTGTTCAGGGTTGGGATAGCCATAACGTCATGATTCCTTTTTAGTTTTATGCTGTTGTCAGGGGTTTGCTGGCGGCGATGGCGTGCGCAATGCGCGCCCGCAGCCCCTGCTTGTCAATCTTGCCCACCGCCGTCATGGGCAGGGCATCCAGGGTTTCGAAACGGTCGGGCAGCTTGAAGTCCGCCACCCCGCGCTCGCGCAGAAACTTGCGCAAGGCCAGCGGCTTCAAGGCGGGATCCGTGCTGACGATAAAGGCGCAGCTCTTCTCCCCCATGGCGCTGTCGGGCATGGAGACCAGGGCCGCATGGGTGATGGCAGGGTGGTGCAGCAGCTGGTTTTCCACCTCTTCCGCCGCGATCTTCTCGCCGCCCCGGTTGATCTGATCCTTCTGCCGCCCCACCACGGTGAGGTAGCCATCGGCATCCTGTACTACCAGGTCGCCGGAGCAGTAGAAACCCTCGCTATCGAACACCCGGGCGTTGTGGGCCGGGCTCTGGTAGTAGCCGCGGAAGGTATAGGGGCCACGGGTGTGCAGGGCGCCAGACTCGCCGGGGGCAACCGGATTGCCCGCCTCATCGAGGATGCGCACCTCGTCGTCCGGGCTCATGGGGCAGCCCTGGGTATGGATCACCTTCTCGTCGTGGTCGTCCAGCCGGGTGTAATTGACCAGCCCTTCCGCCATGCCGAACACCTGCTGCAGCCGGCAACCGAGCAGCGGCCCAATCTTGCTGGCCACCGCCTCCCCCAGCTTGGCGCCGCCCACTTGCAGCAAGTCGAGGCTCGCCAGTTGGGTGCGCGCTGTGGGATCCGCTTCCGCGGCCTGCAGCCAGAGCGAGACCGCCGGCGGCACCAGCGAGGTGAGATTGACCCGGTGGCGGGCAATCAGCGGGAAACAGCTGATGGGGCTGGGGTCGGAGGCGAGCACCACAGTGCCGCCCGCCTCGAACACCCCCAGGGCGCCAGGGGAGCTCAGGGGGAAGTTGTGGGGCGCCGGCAGGGCGCACAGATAGCGGGTATGGGGCCCCAATTCACAGATTTCATTGCTGCGGCGCACGCTGTACAGGTAGTCATCGTGGGTGCGGGGGATGAGCTTGGGGGTGCCGGTGCTGCCACCGGAGAGCTGGAAGAAGGCCACCTCGTTCGCCGGGGTCGGGGCAAAAGAAACGGATGGGGAGCTCCCCTCATCCCCCTCGCAAAGCCAGCGGGTCAGCCCCAACTCTCCTGCGTCGCCATCCAGCAGCACCAGTTCGGCGCCGATGCTTGCCAGCAGCTCGCTCTCGCGACCCTTGCTCGCAAACTGCGGGTGGGTCAGCGAGCCGATAAAGAGGCGGGGCCGGATCTGCTCGGCGTAAGAGGCCAGCTCCAGCCGGTTGTGGCTAAAGAGCGCGTTGACCGGCGCGATGCCGGCCTTGAGCATGGCGAAGAACACCAGATAGAACTCGGCCACGTTGGGGAGCTGCACCAGCGCGGTATCCCCCACCCCCAGGCCGTGGCAGGCCAGATTCGCGGCCAGCCGGCTCGAGGCGGCGTCCAGCTCGCCATAGCTGAAGCGACGCTCACCGCAGAGGATGGCCTCGACGTCAGGTGCCAGCTCGCACTGACGCGCCAGCATGGCGGTCAGCGGCTCGCCGCGCCAATAACCCTTGGCGCGGTAACGCTGGGCCAATTCGTCGGGCCAGCGGGTATAGGGCAGGAAGCGGTTGAATTGGCTCATTGCGCCACCTCCAAGCCCAGGCCCAGTGCCTTGAGCATGGTGCCCAGCTTGGTGCCGGTCTCGGCCCACTCCATGGCGGGATCCGAGCCCGCGACGATACCGGCGCCGGCAAACAGCTCGACCTGATGGCCATCGAGCACGCCGCAGCGGATCACCACGGCCCACTCGCCGTTGCCCTGGTTGTCGCACCAGCCAACGATGCCGCTGAACAGGGCGCGCCGGAAGGGCTCCTGCTCGCGGATGAACTGGCGGGCCAGATCAGTGGGATAGCCGCACAGGGCCGGGGTGGGATGCAGCTGGCAGGCCAAGGAGAGCACCGATGCCTCGCCGCCATTGAGCCGGCCAGCGATGGGGGTGCCCAGATGCCAGAGGGTATCTGTGCTCATCAACGAGGGATGAGCGGGGATCGCCAGCTCGCGGCAGTGGGGGGTCAGCACCCGGCGGATTTCGTCGATCACCAACTTGTGTTCATGCTGATCCTTGCGAGAAGCCAGCAGATCCCGGGCCACCATTTCGTCTTGCGCCGGTTCGCTCGCCCGACGGGCGGAACCCGCCAACGGGTGGGTGAACACCTCTCCCCCGCTGACCCGCAGCAGCAGCTCCGGACTGGCACCGAGCAGTCGGCGACCCTGGCCGAGCGGCAGGGAGAAGTGGAAGGCGTGGGGATTCTGGGCCATCAAACGGGCCATCACCTGCTTAGGGTCAGCGGGCTGGTGCAGGGTAAGGGTGAGTTTGCGCGACAGCACCACCTTGGCGAGCCGACCTTGTGCAAACGCATCCAGCGCCGCACTGACCGAGGCCTGGAATTCGCTGGCCGGCGGGGTGCTCTGCACCGAGATGACCCCGTTGGCCTCGGGGGCCTGCTCAACCGCTGTCACCGATGACGGCTCTGTCGGGGCCAGTTTCTCGCCCCGCTTATAGTTGCCGGGCACATAGAGGCAGGAGGCCTCCGCCGGGTCGAACGCAAAAGCACCGATCAGCAGAGGGTTGGTCTGGCCGGCAGCCCTGGCGGCATCGAGGGCCAGGGTTATCTGCTGTGCCAGCAGGGGCCACTCGCAGGCGGGGGTGGTGATGGGTTGCCCCAGGTCAGTGGCACTGATCGTGCCCTGACACGAGGTAAACAAGAAATCAGGCGACATCTTCGCCTCGGCAGGTGTGCCATTGTCCATTACTCGAGTCTTCACGTCATACCCTCAAGGAAGATTCAAAATGATAATGATTATCAATT
Source organism: Aeromonas sp. ASNIH8 (assembly GCF_002919855.1). NCBI lineage: Bacteria > Pseudomonadati > Pseudomonadota > Gammaproteobacteria > Aeromonadales > Aeromonadaceae > Aeromonas > Aeromonas sp. ASNIH8. Next base: position 38,906 of record NZ_PQLN01000025.1, read on the forward strand.
TGACTTTGTGCGGCGGTAAAATACTCGCTTTGAAATCGCGGGGTCAATGGGATTTTGCATCGTTAAAACAGGAGCTTGTCTGTGGGTATGTCGGGGATGACGCCAGGGCGGGCCTGCTGGCGGTGAAGGGAAATAGCTACTCGAATGAAAACGGATTGCCATCCCCATATGGGGGATGCGACAGAAACCGGTCAGGGCGGCCCCACTGGCGGCCAACCCGCTTTGCCTCTAAGATGGCGCCACCTCTTGTGACAGCCCCGAAAATGGAACCCTCCCATGTTGAAACACCTGCTTCTGCTCCCCTTCGTCCTGCTGCTGGCGGCCTGCTCGCTGACCCAATACAGCGTCAGTGAAGGAGAGATCAACCAGTACCTCAAGGAGCGAGTCGCCTTCGAGAAACAGCTGGGGATCCCCGGCATCATGTCGAGCAAGATCCGACTCGATGACATGCAAAGCCGCATCGGCCGCAGCCAGGCCGACAAGGTCGAGCTGGATGCCGCCGGCGAGCTGCAGGTGGCGAGCCCGCTGGGCAGCCAGCAGATGAAGATCCGCCTCTCCCTGAGTGCCCGCCCCGACTACGTGGCCGAACAGGGCGCCATCTATCTGCGCGATCTCGAGCTCATCTCTGTCAAGACCGAGCCGGCGGACGTGGGCACCGCCCTCTCCCCGCTCTTGCCCACCTTCAACCAGTCCCTCTCCCTGTTCCTCTCCCAGACCCCCGTCTACCGGCTCGATGGCAGCCGCCAGAACGAGGCGCGGATCAAGGACAAGGTCGAAGCCCTCAAGGTGGAGCCGGGCCGACTGGTCATCCCTTTCAAACTGATGTGACGCCTGCCGCCGCGCCTCTCCTCTTCACCCCACCGGGGCGCGGTTTTTTTCTTCTCAAGCCCCGCCCTTTGCCCCATAATGCACACCATTCTCATTTAGATTCATGAGAAGCGTCATAATAAAATCAACAATATGGTGAGAAGGACATGAGAAAAACCGTACTGGTGCAGGCGATCGCCTGCGCACTCCTCAGCAGCGCCGCACAGGCTGCCGTCAAGGTGGAGGACAAGACGTTCAACACCGCCGCCAACATGCTGGCCTACACCGAATTCGAGCTCTCCGGCGAGCCGCTGGCCGAGGCCCTCGGTCTGGATCTGGATGTGCTGGACGCCAACCGCGCCGACGAGCCGACCCCGTTCGACTTCGCCGCCGGCATCGAATCCTATGAATACTCCGAAGAGGCAATGTACGCCCTCAACTACCAGTCCGGCATGGGCCCCCATCTGGTAAACGGGCCGCAAAACCAGGCCCGTGGCGGCACCCTGGCCGACCTGGGCAAACGGGTACTGGCCATGGCCGAGGCCGTCGGCTTCCCCGCCGATGAAATTCCCCAGGGCATGTATCCCCTCTCCCTGCCCTACGCCTCCGCCAACCCGGAGTTCGCCCAGGCCGTGAACGCCACCCCGGTCAACGGTGACCAGATCACCATCAAGACCGCCAAGGGCAACGAGAAGAGCGTCAAGACCCAGGTCCCCGCCTACTTCCGCGACTACGCCACCCTGCGCTGGAGCGGCAGTGACAACCTGCTGGTCCCGGCCGCCGTGGGCGGCATCCTGCTCAAGGAAGTGATGTGGTCCCAGGACTTCCTGGGGGGCATGCACGTGGCCGAGACCGATGAAGAGGTGGAAGCCGCGTCCGCCACCATGGATCAGGACGGCAAGCACAAGCTGGGAGTTTCTGCCGCCGACGGCTTCAACGGCATGATGCTGACCGAGCAGTCCATCGACAAGCTCGCCATCCTGCAAGATCAGCTCGGCTTTGACGGCAAGACCCTGGGCGCCAAAATCACCCCGCAGTACGATCCGGCCAAGGGGGTTGTCTACTTCCCTCATCAGGTGAAAGTGACCGAGACCAGCAAGAACGACGCCGGTGCCATCGGCAAGCTGGAGGTCGTGGACGGCTCCGCCCAGTTGCGCGACGCCTGGATGCTGCTGTGGCCCCTCTCCGAGTTCTACGCCTTCAGCGATCAGCGCACGGCCAACACCAATCAGAACCCGGCCTTCCACGCCGTGTTTGACGGTGCCCCGTTCGCCGCCGCTCCGGCTGCCAACCAGACCAACGATCTGGGCAAGGCGGTGGCGGGCAGCGATGCCTTCTCCCTGGCCCTGAACCTCTCCAACCTCACCTTCAAGAACCTGCTGGCCCTGCACTTCGAGCCCAAGGCTGGCACCCTGGTCGACAGCTGGCAGGCTGGCAAACAGGCCGGGCACGTCACCACCTTCGACGCCGCCTACGCCCTAGTCGCCCTACAGATCTTCCAGCGCGCCCAGGATGCGCTACCGGTGGGTTACGCCGCCGGTGACAATGGCGAGCTGAACCTCAAGACCCCACAGGGTGAGCAGGCGATCGCACTGGTCCGCAAGCAGGCCGATTTCATCCTCGCCAACCTAAAGGGCAAGAACGGCCTGGTCCATGACGGTCTGACCCTGGGCGGCAAGCTTGACGCCGGTCAGTCCATCGACGCGCAGTTCGCCGCCATCCGCGGCCTGACCGCCGCCTTCCTGGCCACCTCGGATGCCAAGTACCGCACCGCGGCTCGCGAGCTCTTCATCGCCGCCGACAAGGCCTACTTCAATGCCAAGGCCGGTACCTGGCTCGCCGGCAAGCAGGGTGAATACACCCCCTGGACCCAGGCCGCTATCTCCGGCGCCCTGCGCTCTGCCATGCTGAACCTGCGCAACGAAGGGGCCGAGAAGGCACCCGAGCTTGAACTGGCCCAGCTGACCCAGCGCTACGTGAGCTGGTTCCGCGGCACCGTCAACGGCGGCATGCAGATGGCCGAGTGGATCGGCGACTCCGGCGAGAACGTCATCGAGGGGGCCGGCAGCGACACCGACGAAGATGGCGTCCCGCAAGTGACCGCTGCCGGTGGCAAGCATGGCACCGCCATGGTGATGGCCGGCAAGGCCCTGGTCAGCGAGAAATAAATCGACCACCAATAGAAAGGGAGCCCAGGGCTCCCTTTTTTTGTCTGTGTCGACGAAGTTAGCCGAGCTTGGCTAGCATCGGCTTGGTCACCAGCACGATGCCCTGCTCGGAGCGGTAGAAGCGGCGTGCATCCTCGTCCGCGTTCTCCCCCACCACCAGGCCGTCTGGCAGCTGGCACCCCTTGTCCACCACCACCCGGCGCAAGCGGCAACCAGCCCCGATCTCGACCCCGGGGAAGATCACCGCCTGATCCAGGGTACAGAAGGAGTGCAACCGCACGTTGGTGAACAGCACCGAGTTGAGCACGAAGGAGCCGCTCACGATGGAGCCCCCCGCGAACATGGAGTTGATGGTCATGCCGTGCTGGCCGTTTCTGTCCTGTACGAACTTGGCCGGTGGCGACATGTTCTGGCTGGTCCAGATGGGCCAGTTCTCGTCATAGATGTCGAGCTCGGGCACCACGGAGGCAAGGTCCATGTTCGCCTCCCAGAACGAATCCAGGGTCCCCACGTCGCGCCAGTAGGGTTTTTGCCCCTCCTTGGCCCCGACACAGGACATGTTGAACGGGTGGGCAAAGGCCTTGCCCTCTCCCACGATGCGCGGGATCACGTCCATGCCGAAGTCGTGCTTGGACTCCTGGTTGTGGATGTCCTCTTCCAGCAACTGGTAGAGGTACTCCGCCTCGAAGATGTAGATGCCCATGGAGGCCAGCGAGCGATCCTCGCAGCCCGGCATGGCGGGCGGATTGGCCGGTTTCTCCACGAAGGCGCGGATCTTGCGTTGCTCGTCGATGTCCATCACGCCGAAGGCCGATGCCTCGCAGCGTGGTACCTCGATACAGGCCACCGTCACCTTGGCGCCGAGGCGCACGTGATCCAGCAGCATGGCGGCGTAGTCCATCTTGTAGATGTGATCCCCCGCCAGCACCACGATGTACTTGGGACCGTAGTCACGGATGATGTCGACGTTCTGGTAGATGGCGTCTGCGGTGCCGCGATACCAGTGCACCTCGTCCACCCGCTGCTGGGCGGGCAGCAAGTCGATGAACTCGTTCATCTGGTAGCGCAGGAAAGACCAGCCCGATTGCAGGTGACGCAACAGACTGTGGGACTTGTACTGGGTCACCACACCCACCCGGCGGATGCCGGAGTTGATGCAGTTGGAGAGCACGAAGTCGATGATACGGAATTTGCCGCCAAAGTGGACGGCGGGCTTGGCGCGGTTATCGGTCAACTGCTTCAGGCGGCTGCCCCGTCCCCCTGCGAGCACCAAGGCCATACTCTGATTCAATAGTTGCCGTGCTTTGGCGGTGTCTACGGGTTCTAGCAACATATCTACCTCTGCTCTGTTGGGGCTGTTTTCAACCCATCTTCGCTTTTTTTACAGACCATGAAAGTGTTTTCACTCACATTTAGTTGCATTCCGTCGGCGCTTTATCGTGGAGTTGCGTGAGTACTCATGTTTTGCGCCAGCGACTTGGTTAGAATTTCTACATCATGAACATCATCAAGGATGAAACGATGTTGAATAAACATGAGGGAAACCTGCTGCTGGTCAGCGCACTGGTCTGCATTCCCATGCTGCTGTTGCAGGGAGTGCTGCTCGCCCCCCCCGCCTCACCGCTCACCCTGCTGCTGGTCCTGATGACCACCCTGACGGGATTCGCCCTGCTGCTCTTTCTCACCCACAGCGTGCGCCGTGGGGAAAAGACAAGGCAGGAGCAACGCTGGCTGCTGGCGCTGCAGCAGCGGGATCCCGCCATGCTCGACAGCGTACAGGCACAAACGGCTCTGCGCCAGCTCCTTGCGTCCTTCAATGAGGCCGAGATCGATGCCCACCGCCAGATCACCGAATTGCACAATCAGGCGACCCGGGACGAGATGACGGGCCTTGGCAACCGCCACGCCTTCCGGCGCGATCTGACCGAGCTGCTGCAACAGGAAAACACCCAGACCGCCATCCTGGTGCTCATCCGCGCCACCGAGCTCGGGACCCTCAACGCCCAGCGCGGCTTCCAGTCCGGGGATGCCTACATCCGGGACATCGCCGCCCTCATCAGCCACACCGTCAGCCGCTTCCCGGGCCACCGGGTCTATCGCATCTCGGGGGCCGATTTTGCCGTCCTGCTGCCCCCCCTGGCCCAGATCCCGCCCCATCTGCTGGGACGGGATCTGAAGCTCGCCTTCGATCGCTATCAGCACGATCACGAGCTCGAGAGTGCCGCCTACTCGGGCATGACCCGCCTGAGCAGCGAGCAGAAGATAGAGGCCATTCTGGCCCGGGCGGATCTCGCGCTGGCCCGTGCCCAGACAGAGGTGGTCAATGGCTGGGCCATCCAGCAGAACGACGAGGTGGTCGAGGTGCAGGGTCAGCGTCACTGGACCCAGGTGCTGACCGATCTGCTGGAGCAGGAGAGCATCAGCTTCACCTGCCAGCCTATCCAGCCCCTGCATCGCGGCATGCTCGCCTATCACGAGATCTATCCCCGCTTTTGCAGCAGCGACGGCACCGTGCTGCCAAGTGATACCCTGCTCGCCATGGCGCAGCGGCTGGACATGGTACTGCGCCTGACCCAGATGGTGATCCGCCACGTCATCCGCCAATACCGCGCCTTCGGAGGCCACAACAGCCGATGGGGTCTCAACCTGCCGGGCTCCCTGCTGCAAAACAGCGCCTTTCTCATCTGGCTGGATCACCAGTTGCAAAAAGACCCCGACATCGGGGCCAACCTGGTGTTCGAGCTCGACGAGGAGCACCTGGAGCGCAACCTGACCGGGTCCAGGCGGCTGTTCGAGCTGCTCAGGCGCCACGGCAGCCGCTCGGCCATCTGCAACTTCGGCAAGGGGATCGGCTCCTTCAGCCTGTTTCGCGAGCTCAAACCCGACTACATCAAGCTGGACCCCGGTCTCATCACCGAGCTGGAGCAGGATCTCACCAATCAGCAGTTCGTGCGGATGATCGTCGACGTCTCCCATCGCATGGGCTGCCTGGTGATCGCGGAAGGGGTGGAACAGATAGGCCAGAAGCAGATGCTGCAGAGCATGTATGTGGACGGCTTGCAGGGCTACCTCATCGCCCGACCCCAAGAGCTGGGGCCGGAGATCGGTCAGATGGGGATCTTCACGGAGACGGTTTCAGCTTCAACAGGGTCAGAATGATGTCGTTGAGCTGGCGATAACGCTCCAGCTCCTTCTGATCGTAACGGGTCGCCAGCATGGTCGGGTTGTGGCGATGCTTGAGGTAGCGGTTGATCTGCAGGCGGTTGAACCCGGCCACCTTGTAGATCTGGCCGAGCAGGGCATTGAGCTCGTCATCCGCCAGCCCGGCCCGGGTCAGGTAATCGGGTTGGGACGGGCTCTCCTGGCGGGCCGTGACCTTCTCCAGCTGGCCACGCTCCTGCAAATAGGTGAGCCACTGCTCCACGTAGAGCGGCTTGCAGCCCCCCAGTAGATTGAAGTACCCCACGGCATCGCAGCGGCACCCGCTCAGCAGCACCAGGGCCAGCTCGTCGCTGTCACACTGAAAGCTCACCGGGCCGCTCTGGCTCCAGTCCAGCGCCTGTACCTGGATCCTCCCCTGCGCCCCCGCCTTCGTGGTCACGTCAAAGACAAACATGGCACCTCCCGATCGGCAAAGGGTTGATGATGACCCATCCCCGGGACGGGTGCAAAGGCAAATCACCTTTTCATGGCCCATGGCGGCCATAAAAAAACCGGCCCCCCGAAGGGGGCCGGTTCATCACAATCCGGCAGGTCGGCTGACTCAGGCGTCCAGTTCCACCAGCGCCTTGGCCAGCTCGATGGGCTCGAGCTCCTGACCTTCCAGATCGGCGTTCCAGTTCGGGCCGACCAGCACGTCATCCTCGTCCAGATCGTTGATCCAGATGTCCAGGAACTCTTCGAGCTCGATCACTTCCGGCTCGTAATCCGCCCACTCGTCCACGCAGTGCAGGCGGGCATCTCCTTCGGCGGACCAGAGCGGCATCACGTCCGCATCTTCGAACTCGGCGGAGCGGCACACCACCCAGTCTTCACCGTAGCGCAGACCCCACACCTGACCCGACTCGCGGACTTCTTCGATGAACAGCTGGAAATTGGCGTCAAGATTGTCAGTTAGTTTGCTCATGGGGTCTCTCTCTTGCAAAGCAATGGCAGGCTGTCGGCCAGGGCTGGCCGAGAATGGGGCAGATGGTGTCCCAAAAGCCCCCCAGACTCAAGCCTTATCCCGAAAAAGCGGGGATAAAGGCCGTCAGATGCGATATTTCGCCACCAGGGCCCCCAGCTCGTCGCAGGCCAGCGCCAGTTGCCCGGATGCCTGCTCGGTCAGCCGGTTCTGGGCCAGGGCATCCGCCGCCAGCTGGGTGATGGCCACCAGCCGCTGGTTGATCTCCTCCGCCGCCCGGCTCTGCTCCGCCGCCGCCGTGGCAATCTGCCCATTCATGGCAGTAATGGTGTGGACGGATCCATCGATGGCATTGATGGCGACATCCGCATCGCCGGCCCTGTCCGCCGTCGCGCGGGAGAGCTGCTGCAACTGGCTGATGCCGCTGACCACCTTGCCGGCCCCCTCCTGCAGCCGCTGGATCATCTGCCGGATCTCGTCGGTGGAGCTGTGGGTGCGGGTCGCCAGGGTACGCACCTCATCGGCGACCACCGCAAAGCCGCGCCCCTGCTCCCCGGCCCGTGCCGCTTCAATGGCGGCGTTGAGGGCCAGCAGGTTGGTCTGCTCCGCTACCCCGCGAATGACGTCGAGCACGGAGCCAATCTGCTGAGTCTCCTGCTCAAGGCGGCTCACCGCCTGTACCGTCTCCACCATCTCGTCCGCCAACTGGCTGATGGACTCCCGGGTCTGGACCACCACCTCGCGGCCATGCTGGGCCAGATTGAGGGCCGAATCCGCCGCGTCGGCGGCCTGGGCCGCGTGCTGGCCCACTTCGCGGCTGCTCACCGTCATCTGCTCCATGGCGCTGGCCACCCGCAGGGTATCCTGCTCCTGGCCGGTGACGATGGCGCCGGTACGCTCCACCACCTCGGCCAGCTGGTGGGCATGCACCCGGTTCTGATCCGCTATCTGCTGGCTGCGGGCCACCAGCTGCGCCATCTGGCTGGCGAAGAGGTTGAAGTTGATGCTGAGCTGGCTCAGCTCGTCACGCCCCGACTCCGGCAGACGTACCCGCAGATCCCCCTCCCCCCTGGCGATGTTGCCAAGGGCCGAGACCGAGCGGGAGAGGGGCACGACGATGCTGCGCACAATGAGGCCGACCACGGCAAACAGCAGGAGGGCCAGCACCAGCCCGATCCCCAGCAGGGTGTGCAGCACCTCCCGGTACTGGGCCTCGACGTCGTCCACATAGACGCCGGTGCCGATGATCCAGTCCCAGGGGGCGAAGCGCTTGATGTAGGAGATCTTGCGTACCGGTTCGTCCACCCCCGGCTTGGGCCAGTAGTAGGCCACCTCCCCCGCGCCCTGGGCCCGGGCCAGATCGGCGAAGGCGACGAACAGCCTGAGCCCCTGCTTGTCCTCCACCCCGGAGAGATCCTTGCCGTCCAGCTCGGGTTTCATGGGGTGCATCACCATGGTGGGGTGGCTGTCGTTGATCCAGAAGTAGTCATCGTTGCCGTAACGCAACCCCTTGATCAGCGCCAGCGCCTCGGCCTTGGCGCTCGCCTCGTCCAGCTCCCCCTTGCGCACCCTGGCTTCCAGCCCCGCCACCAGGCTGTAGGCGGTCTCCACCTGGGCCTGGGTCTGGCGGCTCTTCTCACCCATCAGCCCCTGCTGATAGATCTGCAGGCAGAAGAACAGCAGCAGTCCCAGCAGCGCCAGCACCATCAGGGTCACCAGCGACAGACGCCGACCGATACTCCATTGTCTCAACATACCCTCGCCCCGCAGCAGCTACATATCCTTAACACAAGGTATGCCGCCGCGACGCGGGCTGTCCACGATGTCAGCAAAAGCGATGCCAAAAACATGATCCAGCCCCAAAAACAAGAAAGGGTGCCCAGTGGCACCCTTTCTCGTGGTCGACAGGAAGAGGTATCACCGCTCCCAGTACACCTCTTCCAGGCTGTCTTCCTTCTCCGGCAACCCGCGGGAGAGGCGCGGGCTGCTCTGGGCCAGCACCTCGTAGCTCACCCGGTTGGCGTACTTGCACACCTGGGCCAGAGAGGAGTAGGTCAGGAATTCCGAGAGATGCTTGGCGGAGTTCGGCACGTTCATGCGGTGGTAGGCGTTCGCCACCATGTCGTGCAGCACGGCGGACAGCGCCCCGTCCCCTGCCCCGTTGGTGTTCTTGATCTTCTCCGGGCCGCCCATGTAGGGGGAGATGTGGGAGTAGATACGCGCAGGCTTGCGGCACTTGTCCCGGGCCATGGGACGGCTGAACTCGTACATGTTGAACTCGGGGATGACGCCGGGCAGCAGGGTGTGGGTGGTCTCGCGCTTGTAGTCCTCGTCGGTGTAACTCGCCATGTAGAGCCCCACCGGACCTGCGGTGCAGAGCACCATGTCCGCCCAGTCCAGCGCCTTGTCGGCCGCGCCGAGGGGATCCTTTATCCCGGTCAGGGCCTCCGCCTCGTCCTCGTTCATGGCGAGCACAGTCACGTTCTCGCTGATGAAATCGCGCCACCACTGGGGATTCTCGTCGATGACGAAGCGGGTGCCCAGGGTCAGCACCACGGGCACCCCGGCCTCGCGGGCATAGCGCACCGCGGCCATGGCGGCCTCCTTCATGGGCGTGCCGTCGGCGCCGCGCACCAGGTAGGCGGTGATCACCAGGGCCGAGGCCTCCTTGATGATGGTCTCGGGGATGTGGTCCACATCCAGGTGATCCATCTTGCCGGCGTTGATGCCAAAGCTGCGCTCTCCCCCTTCGGTGATGAAGGTGAAGCAGCGCCCGACCGGGCCGTCCACCGGCTGCAGGTAGTCGAGGTTGACCCGGGAGGAGGTGTTGCACAGATAGCGGTAGGCATAGCTGCCGATGCGGATGTCCTGGCTCATGACGCCAAGCAGGATGGAGTGGGAGTCCGCCAGCACGGAGTAGTTGTGCATGGTGTTGCCGATGGTGCCGCCGGCAAATTCGCTCACCACCATGTTGTTGGCCTTGAGCTCGTCGTAGACCAGCTCCGCCACCTCGTCGGAGATGAGCATGGAGTGGCCCTTGCTCAGGCCGTACCGGTTCAGGAAGTCTTCGTCCACATGGGCTTCGATATCCACCAGAGTCTGATCGATGCCCACTACATAGGCCTTGCCCAGTTCGGTGAGCTGGGAGTTCTGCGGGATCAGGGGATCACGTCTGTCGACCGGGAAGTAGTGTTTGGACTTGCGCTGACCGGGAAATTTCATGGCAATCTTCTGTGCTCTGGGGAAAAGAGGGGCGGGATTTTAACACAATCCACCACGCCGAAAAGTCGCACGATTGAATTTTGAGGTCAGTATAGACAAGGGTTTGCGAGGAAAACGTTTGACTTGTCTGCCACAAAAAACCACCCCGTGGCGGGGTGGTGTTGCGGGATGACATTCAGCTTGCCGAGAGCCCCTGCACCAGGCCCAGCACCGAGAAAATCCCCAGCGACAGCCAGAAGAAGAGGGTGCCGAAGAGGCGCGGCATGTTGGGAGCCCTGGGGATCTGGATGCCGATGGCATGCAGGATGCGACCCACCAGCAGCAGCACACCGCCCAGGTGCAACCAGAGCGCCCCGACCCCCGCCAGTTCGCACAGGGCCATCAGCAGCAGGGTGAGGGGCACGTACTCGGCAAAGTTGCCGTGGGCGCGGATCGCGGCCAGCATCTCGGGGGCTTCCCCCTCCCCTATCATCACCCTGAACTGGGCGCGGCGCTTGACCACCCAGAAGGAGAGCAGCAGAAACAAGAGCCCGAGCAGGCCGGCGTAAATCAGCGTGATATGCATCATCAGGACACTCCTTTATCGTTGAATCCGAACGTCCGCCACGTCGGGCACCGGATGAGAACGGTCATCATGCCAGCTCGCGACAGATGAGGGAAACCATCATTCGGATATGGGCCTGATCGCTGTTGAGGGCTGGGATGTATTCAAACTGCTCGCCACCGGCGGCCATGAAGATCTCCCGGTTCTGCACCTGGATCTCCTCCAGGGTCTCGAGGCAATCCGCCGAGAAGGCCGGGCAGATGACATCGAGCCGCTTGACGCCGCGAGAGGGCAATTCGCCCACGGTCAGGTCCGTGTAGGGCTTGAGCCACTCCTCCTTGCCAAAGCGGGACTGGAAGCTCGCGGTCCACTGCTCCGGGGCCAGCCCCAGCGCCTCCGCCAGCAGGGCGGCGGTGCGCCTGCACTGATGACCATAAGGATCCCCTTCCCGCTCGTAGCGCTCGGGAATGCCGTGGAAGGACATCAGCAGATGCTCCCCCTGGCCGTGCTGCTCCCAGTGGCGACGCACGCTCATGGCCAGCGCCTGGATGTACTCCGGGTGGGCATGGTAATCGCGGATGAGCCGCACCACCGGCAGATTGCGCTCGGTTTTCATCGCCCTGGCCCAGGCGTCGAACACCGAGGCGGTGGTACTGACCGAATACTGGGGATAGAGCGGCAGCAGGATCACCCGGTTGACCCCCTGGGCCTTGAGGGCCTGCCAGCCATCGGCCAGCGACGGGGCGCCATAGGTCATGGCGAGCGCCACCGGCACCTCGACCCCTTCCCGCTTGAGCTCGTGCTCCAGGGCCGCGCGCTGCTGCTGGCTGATGACCATCAGGGGGGAGCCCTGCTCGGTCCATACCTGCTGATAGAGCTTGGCCACCTTGGGGGAGCGGGTCGGCAGGATGATGAAGTGAAGCAGGGGGCACCAGAGGTAGCGCGGCAGGTCGACGACCCGCTGATCGTGCAGAAACTGGCTGAGAAACGCCTTGACCGCCGCCGTGGTCGGCGCGGCCGGGGTACCCAGATTGACCAGCAAGATCCCGGTTTTCGTGGTCACGTTAGCATCCTGTCGTTCTGTGTCGTGGGAATGGAATGCAAGAAAGGGCCCGGTATGGACCCTTTTCTCACTCTCGTAGCCAGCCGGCGAACGGCTGCGTCCTGCCGGCCCTGAATGGCTTAACCGAGAATGGCGGCCAGTTGCTGGCTGACCAGATCCACCGGCTGGGTGCCGTCGATCTTGACGTAACGGGTGTTGCCCGCTTCCGCTTCCTTGCCGTAGAAACCGATGAGCGGCGCGGTCTGCTGATGGTAGACATCCAGACGCTTGCGCACTGTGGTCTCTTCGTCGTCGGCACGGATCACCAGATCCTCGCCGGTCACGTCATCCTTGCCTTCCACTTTCGGCGGGTTGAACACCACGTGGTAGGTACGGCCGGAGCCGGAGTGCACGCGGCGGCCGCTCATGCGCTTGACGATCTCTTCGTCCGGCACGTCGAATTCCAGCACGAAGTCCACGGTCACACCGGCATCCTTCATGGCTTGCGCCTGGGGAATGGTGCGGGGGAAGCCGTCCAGCAGGAAGCCGTTGGCGCAATCCGGTTGCGCGATGCGTTCTTTGACCAGGCCGATGATGATGTCGTCGGAGACGAGCTGACCTGCGTCCATCACGGCTTTGGCCTTGAGGCCCAGCTCGGTACCCGCCTTGATCGCCGCACGCAGCATGTCGCCGGTGGAGATCTGCGGAATACCGTGTTTTTCCATGATGAACTGAGCCTGGGTACCCTTGCCGGCGCCCGGAGCTCCCAACAGAACAATGCGCATACACGCTCCTAGTTGATTGGTTATTCAATTCTTGAGAAGGCAAAAAACTACACGTTTTCGCCCGTATTAACAAGCTCGCCCCGTGTGAGTGGCCAGATTATCACCACACTCCCGCCCCGTCTCTGCGACCAAAGACGCAGACGACGACCACTAAAAATGATTGAAAATGCAGCAACGCACCAGAGGGGAACGGCCAAAAAAAAAGCCCACTGTCATGCAGTGGGCCAATCACAATCACATCACGCCTGGAGTAGCAGACGGTTGATACGGGAGACGAAGCTCGCCGGATCATTGAGGCCACCCTGCTCCGCCAGCTGGGCCTGCTCGTGCAGGAGGGAGACCCACTCGCCAAACAGGCTCTCATCCTCGATGGTGCCGAGCTTCTTCACCAGGGCATGGTCGGGGTTGAGCTCCAGGATGTACTTCTGCTCCGGCACCGGCTGACCGGCGGCGCGCATCAGCTTGATCATCTGGGTGCTCATACCGTGGGCGTCGGTGACGATGCAGGACGGCGAGTCGGTCAGACGGTGGGTGACGCGCACCTCTTTCACCGCCTCCCCGAGGCTCTTCTTGACCCGCTCCACCAGACCGGCGTTGGCTTTTTCGGCCTCTTCCTGCGCCTGCTTGGAGGCTTCGTCTTCCAGATCCCCGAGATCCAGTTCGCCACGGGTGACGGAGACCAGCTGCTTGCCGTCGAACTCGGTCAGGTGGCTCATCAGCCACTCGTCCACCCGCTCCCACATCAGCAGCACTTCGACGCCCTTCTTGCGGAAGATCTCGAGGTGCGGGCTGTTCTTGGCAGCGGCATAAGAGTCGGCGGTGATGTAGTAAATCTTCTGCTGACCTTCCTTCATGCGGCCAACGTAATCCTCGAGCGACACGGTCTGGGCTTCGCCCTCACCGGCGGTGCTGGCAAAGCGCAAGAGCTTCGCGATCTCTTCCCGGTTGGCGTAATCCTCGGCCGGGCCCTCTTTGAGCACATTGCCGAACTCGCTCCAGAACTTGGCGTACTTCTCGCCATCCTCTTTCGCCAGCTTGTTGAGCATGGTGAGCACGCGCTTGGAGCAGGCCTTGCGCAGGGAGGCGGTCACCTTGTTGTCCTGCAGGATTTCACGGCTGACGTTGAGCGGCAGATCGTTGGAGTCCAGCACCCCTTTCACGAAGCGCAGGTAGGTCGGCATGAACTGCTCGGCGTCGTCCATGATGAAGACGCGCTGCACATAGAGTTTCAGGCCGTGCTTCTGTTCGCGGTTGTAGAGATCGAACGGCGCGCGGGCCGGGATGTAGAGCAGGCTGGTGTACTCCTGGGCCCCTTCCACCCGGTTGTGACCCCACAGGAGCGGATCTTCGAAGTCGTGGGCGACGTGCTTGTAGAACTCTTGGTACTCCTCGTCCTTGATGTCCTTCGGGTTGCGGGTCCAGAGCGCGGTGGCGCGGTTGACCTGCTCCCACTCCCCCGGGGTGCCGACGATGGTTTCACCATCCTCTTCGCGATCCGGCGTGCCCTCTTTGTACATTTCCACCGGCACACTGATGTGGTCGGAGTATTTGCTCACCACGGAGCGCAGACGCCAGTCGTCCAGGAACTCCTCTTCATCGCTGCGCAGGTGCAGGATGACGTCGGTGCCGCGACCGGCTTTGGTCACGTCAGCCACGGTGAAGGAGCCTTCCCCTTGTGATTCCCACTGCACGCCCTGCTCCGGCGCGGTGCCGGCGGCGCGGGAGACCACGGTCACCTTGTCGGCCACGATGAAGGCGGAGTAGAAGCCCACCCCGAACTGGCCGATCAGCTGGGAATCCTTGCCCTGGTCACCGGAGAGGTGCTTGAAGAACTCGGCGGTGCCGGACTTGGCGATGGTGCCCAGGTGCTCGATCACCTGGTCACGGGTCATGCCGATGCCGTTGTCCGAAATGGTCAGGGTCTTGTTCTCTTTGTCCACCACCAGGCGCACGCGCAACTGGCCGTCGTTTTCGAACAAAGAGGCATCGGAAAGCGCCTTGAAGCGCAGCTTGTCCGCCGCATCGGAGGCGTTGGAAATCAGCTCGCGCAGGAATACTTCTTTGTTGGAGTAGAGGCTGTGAGCCATCAGGCTCAGCAGTTGTTTGACTTCAGTCTGAAAGCCGTGGGTTTCGGCGTGAACACTTTGGGTCATCGACCAGTCCTCAAAACGTCGGGTTGAACAGATTCCCAAGCTAGATGGGGTTGGCCTTTCAAATATCAAGGGGCTTGCGTGCAAACTTGAGAGCAAAATTGCACACAAGCCCCTCGCTTGGCCCACACAGGCAACCCCCTCCCGGCCTCCCCCTTCACAAGGGGGAGGTGCACCGTCGTCCCCTGTCTGGCGAGGAGGGTCAGATTGGGATCAAGCGTGGAGCCAATAGCGGGGTCAGCCTTGCTCTCCCCTGCCTAGGGGAGGGT
>NZ_PQLN01000249.1:0-858 GCF_002919855.1 Aeromonas sp. ASNIH8
TGTTTGTGTTGTTTGCTGTCTGTTAGATGGTATTTTTGCTCTTACGTTGGGTTGTGTTTTTTTCAGGCAGAAGACGGCAGACGAGTTGCTGAGTGGTCTGGTGGGCCCCATGCCTGGGTGGTTCGTGGTGCGTCTTGGTGATACTAGTAAATCACCACTTTACTATCCGGTCAAGCGTTGAAGTGATAAAAGGTACAGCGTTGCTTTACTTGGGTGGTTTGGGATATGAAATTGCGTGATTGAAGACAAAAAAAATCCCGACGCTAAGGTCAGGATCATGGAGTCCGGGGTGGGGATTGATGGCGGAGCTGGTGGATGAGGGTACAAAAAACCCGGCGCGGTGGCCGGGTTTTTTTTATCTAATATTCCTGAAAATAACAAGTGGTGTCATACCATATGAATTACTACTCCGTCCGGCTAATCCTCTTATACCGGACAGCATCCCGTGAATGCCGTCTTTCATTGAATTTGGCTCAAAAGATAAAGTAGCTATTTCATCTGCTTCCGCTTCGGGAAGTGCGTCAATGAAACCAATCACATACCACTCGCCTGGCAGACTCGAACCATATTTCAAAACCATATCATCTGGATTAATCGTCAAGTAGTCACGATTTATGGTCATCCAAATTGTTTGGCCAGCTTCGTTAATGAAATCAACCTGCAAAGTGTTTGGAACGATATTTAAAACCTCTTTCATCATTCCAAATGTTACACCAGGGGCAATGAATTGTTATTCAACATTAAAATTGGATTTTTTGGCTTTCGGCGGCAACTTTGGCTGTTCCATTTCCATCATCTTTGCGATAAATGGAACGCTTTTTTGGAGAACTGAGATGTCAAAAATTCTCATTCTACCCT
>NZ_PQLN01000250.1:0-854 GCF_002919855.1 Aeromonas sp. ASNIH8
CAGGGCGGGAGCACACTTTGTTGATATTTTAACCAAAGAATAACTGAGCCCGATAGTCGTCATTCCAGCCGGCTCTTTTTAGCTTGTTTCTCTGACTTCGAGCACCACAATTGCTCTGTTTTACGATATTCAATACGAACCGCCGGAATAGCGCCATATTCTCGACCGCATCCTCCATCGCTATCCTGGAAGCATCCTCGTTGAACACCACATCAAGAATGTAATGCTGGCTGTTCTCTATCCGCCAGTGCTGCCGTATATAGTGCCCTAGCAGCTTGTGCTTGGGGGATAACGAGCTGACATAGTAAGAGGTATCTACCGTTCCTTTTCCGTTGGCGCTGCGGTGACGCTCAACGGCAATGATGCTGCGGATTGTCGGCCATTTCTCCGTCAACTCTGGCGGTAATTTGGCTTTTAATTGAAACACATAACGCTCTTCCTGGCGGCCATGTCCACTCTCTTTGTGCTCGACGACAATCTTCTCTTTCTGGGCGTCAAACAGTGACTGGAATTGCGATTGAACCGCTTGATACAGCTTCGGTTGATTATTCTTGACCTGTACCACTACATGAGCCTTCTTCTCGCTGATTTTCTCCAGTGTCTCACGCTGACAATGCAACGCATCAAGTGTGACAACGGCTCCTTTTAGCTCAAGAATGTCCAGCATATCTTTGACGGTTTCGATTTCCCCCTTCTTGTTAGGGGTTGCTTTCTGGCTTAACACCAGCCCATTTTCGGTATCGTAAGCCGTGACCAACTGAAGCGCATCCTTGGCATTTCCCCGAAAGGAGCCGCGTAACACCTTGCCATCAAAGGCAATGATGGGTTTGCCCTGATGAGTGCGCTGTTCATTG
>NZ_PQLN01000251.1:0-826 GCF_002919855.1 Aeromonas sp. ASNIH8
GGCTGTTGCCTTGCTTGGTTCTTAAACTGCCGTAGACAAATATTCGCATTGCTAAAACTCAAACTGATAGAGCAGATCGAGTGCCTGGTCTACGCCAGACACCGCTTCCAGATATAGCTTAGGCATCAGGCGATAGCGTAACGTGAGAGTTGCTAATGAGTCAAAGATCCCCACACCATATTTCACCTGCAGACCCGGCAGTACATAGCCGCTGACCACCACCTGAGAGGAGTCGCCGACCCCCTGGGTGTCCAGCGCCAGATTGCTTACGCCAAACGTCTCGCCGATTTTACCCACAACCTGACCACTTTGTGCAACCCCCAGACCGACTAACATTGAGGTCATCGCCGCGCTGTCGCTCTGATTGCTGTCCAGCCCCTGCCCGCGCAGCAGGTATGAGAGCGCTTCCTGCTGGGACATTGCCGGGTCAGAGAAAATTTCCGCTTTCGGTTCGTCCGCGGTGCCCGTCACGCGCACCCCGGCGATCACGTCATTTTCGGTGGCCTCCGGATTACGGATCGCTTCGATATTCAGCAGCGGCTGATCCGGCGGGCCGGAGAAGAGCAGTTCGCCTTTACGCACCATCAAATCCTGGCCGTAGGCGTGGAAGCGCCCTTCCGGAATGTTGATCTGCCCGTTCAGGCCCAGCCCCTGTTTATCCTGCGCGACTTTCAGATCGCCGGTCAGTCTGGCCTTCAGCCCAAACGCATCCAGGCGCCCGTTGTTACCCACGTGTACGATCAGGTTGCTGGTGATCGGGATAGAGGCGCCATGTGGCCCCTCAGGCTGGAGGTGGTTGTTGGGCATGACCTCATTGCTAGCACCC
>NZ_PQLN01000252.1:0-826 GCF_002919855.1 Aeromonas sp. ASNIH8
TAATGTCTCTTACCGACTGCTCACGGCTTATCGCAGGTTAGTACGTCCTTCATCGCCTCTGACTGCCAAGGCATCCACCATGTACGCTTAGTCACTTAACCATACAACCCCAAGAAGTGTCGGTGAACGACCCAGCTTGTTGCTGCACAACTTTCTTCCCGAAGGAAGGTGACCAAATAAAATTTGGTTTTCGCCAAGAAGTTTCCAAAGCACTTGTAACAAATGTTTGAGAACTACTTTTTAAATCAGCTTTCCAGATTGTTAAAGAGCATGTTTGCAACGGTCAGTGACCGAAGAAAACAGACATAAACATGACTGCTTATGTCTGTATTCTTGAGCTGCGAAGAGAAGTGGCGTCCCCTAGGGGATTCGAACCCCTGTTACCGCCGTGAAAGGGCGGTGTCCTAGGCCTCTAGACGAAGGGGACGAAAATCATGCTTTGCGAAGGTCACTTCGCAATGATTTTCGTAAAGGCGACGCCGAGCCTGCGAGGCTAGCGGCCTTTAGCGCTGTTCGTTGTTATCGCTAACTTTGAATTGGGTAGCAACTTGCGCCGCTATTCACACCCCAACCCAACGAACGGGCTTCTCTCGTTTGGCGTTAGCCAAACAAGCACTGACACGCCAAGGCGCATCAGGTCTTTGCTCTAACTACTTTGAATCAAGGCAATCTGTGTGAACACTCAACAACTTCGACATCTTAAGGTAAGGAGGTGATCCAACCCCAGGTTCCCCTAGGGTTACCTTGTTACGACTTCACCCCAGTCATGAATCACACCGTGGTAAACGCCCTCCCGAAGGTTAAGCTATCTACTTCTGGTGCAACC
>NZ_PQLN01000253.1:0-809 GCF_002919855.1 Aeromonas sp. ASNIH8
GGGCTTGCCACGACTGCATGCCCCAATTCAACAAACATACTCTTGAGGTCAAAACGATGATTAAACCGGAAGCAGTATTCAGCAAGATGCCTTGGTAAATGCTTCGCTCCGAGCTTATGACAACTGCCCCGCAGCGAGTTCTTCACATTCCCTATCATCGTGTTTACCCAGTTGAATGCCGGATGATCCAGCAAATCAAGGTTGCCCCCGGTGACAACACCCAGGTGCTCACAATTGGCCTCCTTGACCGCTTTGAAACAGGCCAATCCATCGGATATCACCGCGCTACCACTAGCAAGATGCCGTTTTGCCCAATCAGCAATGACGTTGGTTTTGAAACCATCGACCACCGTCATCCGCATCTTGATTGGATGCCCTTCCTTGTTCAGGGCTACTGCTGCCACAAACGGCGTCTTGCCTGCCGCGCCGCGACCTCGTTTGCCACCACGGCGCTCTCCACCCCAGTAGACATCATCGAGCTGAATGATGCCGCTGATGGGCTGCTTGTCATCGGACTCTTTCATGGCTTGCAGCAGCTTGTGCTTGAGCATCCAGGCGGTGTCATATTTGACGTCCAACTGGCGCTTTAGCTCCATCGCTGACAAGCCAGTTTTGGTCTGTGACAGCAGCTGCATCGCCAGAAACCACTTGGTCAGTGGGAGTTTGGTGTTTGCAAAAATCGTGTTTCCAGTCAATGACATCTGGTGACGGCAGTTATTGCATTGCAGCACGCGTGGCCGACTTTTCAGGCGACAGCAGGTCTTGTTGGCGCACTCAGGACAGATGAAACCGTTCGGAAAACGCCAAGC
>NZ_PQLN01000254.1:0-791 GCF_002919855.1 Aeromonas sp. ASNIH8
TGCGTATTCCGGCGAAGTTGAACAGCCATTCCGGCCAACGTGAACACCCTGATCCTTAACGCGCTCACGTCACCCCGTTTCTAACTCGAGTGTTCAGATTGGGTCAACTCACTTCTCCTCTTTCTCATCGATTCTCCCTTCAGTGACAGCCGGTGAGCGTTGTGCATCAGCCGGTCCAGGATCGCATCTGCCAGAGTGTTGTCCCCCAAGCTCGCGTACCACTCTTCCGTTGGCAGCTGACTGACCACGACCGTCGAGTATTTCCCGTACCGATCATCCATGATCTCCAGCAGGGCGTTGCGCTGCTCGGCATTCACCGCTTCCAGTCCCCAGTCATCCAGGATCAGCAGCTCTATCCTTGCCAGTTGACCCAGCAGTCTGGCGTAACTGCCATCTACCTTGGCCTGGCTCAGCTCAAGTAGCAGACGCGGCAGCCGGTAGTAACGAGTGCTGTGCCCCTGCTGACAGGCTTGGTAGCCCAGCGCACAGGCTAGGTAGGTTTTTCCGCAGCCACAGGGGCCGGTAATGAGCAGGTTCTGGCCCCGGCGCAGCCACTCTCCTTGGGCCAGGTTTGCCACCTGTGACCGCTCCAGGTTGCGTGCAGACTGGTAGTCCACCTCTTGCACCGTGGCCTGGAGTTTGAGCCTCGCCTGCTTGACCAGCCGAGCTTGTTTACGCTGCTCCCGGCTCAGTTGTTCGTGTTCGACCAGCAGGCTTAGCCGCTCGATGAAGGGCAGCCCTTCGTAGGTACTTGCCTGTTCCAGTTGTTGTTGCACGGCATCCGCCATGCC
>NZ_PQLN01000255.1:0-790 GCF_002919855.1 Aeromonas sp. ASNIH8
CTAAATAGCTGTTCCGAATAGTAGATCACCGGAGGAAGGGAACTCAGTCCAGTTTGTGCGATCTGATTAGTCGCTAAACAAAACAAGCCACACCCAAAGGACTGAGTTGATGCCTATCCTACCACCTCTGCCACGACCACAACGGCGCCGCATTCACAAAATCATCCATGCCACCCGTGATAAAGGACATGCTCGTCGCTTGATGGCCATCTTGCTGTTACATGAAGGACGCACGATCACCGATGTTCATCACCTTACCGGCGCTGCGCGCTCGACCATCGGTCGTTGGCTTCGGTGGTATCGAGATGAAGGCATAGATGCGCTAGAAGCCTTACCGGCTGGCCGTGCCCCAGTCTTACCTATCGCCAAGATTGTCACCCTACTGGTGCTGCTCATGCAGTTTTCTCCGCAAGATTTTGGTTATCAGCGCAGCCGTTGGTGTACTGAACTATTGGCTATAAAAATCAATCGGTTAACAGGGCTCAATGTGGCAGCCTCCACGCTCCGCCGATGGTTACCTCGTATGGGCATTGTCTGGCGCAGGCCCGTGCCGACCTTGCGGATAAAAGACCCAGCCTATCAGGAAAAAATGGCGAATATCGACGCCGCGCTGGCCCGCTGTGATGCCGATAATCCGGTGTTTTATGAGGATGAAGTCGATATAGACCTCAATCCCAAATTAGGAGCCGACTGGATGTTCAGAGCGCAGCAAAAGCGGGTTGTCACACCGGGGCAGAATGCCAAGCATTATCTGGCAGGCGTTCTCCACGCAGGCAACGGAAGGGTACTT
>NZ_PQLN01000256.1:0-790 GCF_002919855.1 Aeromonas sp. ASNIH8
CTAAATAGCTGTTCCGAATAGTAGATCACTGGAGGAAGGGAACTCAGTCCAGTTTGTGCGATCTCATTAGTCGCCAAACAAAACAAGCCACACCCAAAGGACTGAGTTGATGCCTATCCTACCACCCCTGCCACGACCACAACGGCGCCGCATTCACAAAATCATCCATGCCACCCGTGATAAAGGGCATGCTCGTCGCTTGATGGCCATCTTGCTGTTACATGAAGGACGCACGGTCACTGATGTTCATCACCTTACCGGCGCTGCTCGCTCGACCATCGGCCGTTGGCTTCGATGGTATCGAGATGAAGGCATAGATGCGCTAGAAGCCTTACCGGCTGGCCGTGCCCCAGTCTTACCTGTTGCCAAGATTGTCACTTTACTGGTGCTGCTCATGCAGTTTTCTCCGCAAGATTTTGGTTATCAGCGCAGCCGCTGGTGTACCGAACTATTGGCTATCAAAATCAATCGGTTAACAGGCCTCAATATGGCAGCCTCCACGCTCCGTCGATGGTTACCGCGTATGGGCATTGTCTGGCGAAGGCCCGTGCCGACCTTGCGGATAAAAGACCCAGCCTATCAGGAGAAAATGGCGGATATCGACGCTGCGCTGGCCCGCTGTGATGCCGATAATCCGGTGTTTTATGAGGATGAAGTCGATATAGACCTCAATCCCAAATTAGGGGCCGACTGGATGTTCAGAGCGCAGCAAAAGCGGGTTGTCACGCCGGGACAGAACGCGAAACATTACCTGGCAGGCGTTCTCCATGCAGGCAACGGAAGAGTGCTT
>NZ_PQLN01000257.1:0-784 GCF_002919855.1 Aeromonas sp. ASNIH8
CAGTCAGCCGTACGATGAAGAGCAGAAGTTATCATGATCGTTACTATGTTGGGAGTCACATAGAAGATCAGATCCTGGAAAACGGGAAAGGTTCCGTTCAGGACGCTACTTGTGTATAAGAGTCAGCATCACAGCACCCTCTGCTTCCCCGACGACGTCAATACCCGGGATTACGAGACCTTGTGGCAGGATCTGCGCCACGGCGTCTCCCGCAGCGGCCGCTTCATTCGCCAGTCGAAATCCGGCAAGGCCGTGTGGCTGGAGGCGACCTATTTCCCCATCGTGATCGACGGCAAGGTGGTGCGGATCGCCAAGGTCGCCTCCGACGTGACCCAGCAGCAATCCACCCTGGAGCGCACCCAGGCCCTGCTGGCAGCCCTGGACAAGTCCCTGGCGGTCATCGATTTCCAACCCGATGGCACCGTCATCACCGCCAACCAGAATTTCCTCAACTGCTTTGGTTACCGGCTGGAAGAGGTGGTCGGCAAGCATCATCGTCTCTTCTGTGACACCGAGTTCTACCAGAACAACCCCCATTTCTGGCAGGATCTCGGCTCGGGTGACATCAAGTCCGGGCTTTTCATGCGTCTGGGTCACCGGGGGGAGAAGATATGGCTGGAGGCCACCTACAACCCCATCTTCAACCACGAGGGCAAGGTAACTGTTCACCCAGATGGCATTGACAGGAAAAAGTGAGACGATCATCCCTTGATCCACTGTTGCCCCTTGCCTGATCCCGCCAGCTTGGCACCATCACGTCATGAGCAAACCCATTACGCCACCA
>NZ_PQLN01000258.1:0-768 GCF_002919855.1 Aeromonas sp. ASNIH8
AGACCTCAATCCCAAATTAGGAGCCGACTGGATGTTCAGAGCGCAGCAAAAGCGGGTTGTCACACCGGGGCAGAATGCCAAGCATTATCTGGCAGGCGTTCTCCACGCAGGCAACGGAAGGGTACTTTACGTCAGCGGGATCAAGAAAAACTCATCGCTGTTTATTGCCATGCTGGAAAAGCTGCGCCACCACTACCGACGAGCCAAAACCATCACGTTGATCCTCGATAACTACATCATTCACAAAAGCAAACAGACCGAGCGATGGTTGAAGAAGAATCCCAAGTTCTGCCTGGTGTTCCAGCCAGTTTACAGCCCTTGGGTTAATCACATAGAACGGCTATGGCACAAGTTACATGAAACCATCACGCGCAATCATCAATGCAGAGGGATGGCAAACCTGCTGGCCCGAGTGAAACACTTCATGGATACCGTGTCTCCTTTCCCGGGGAATGGCTATGGCACAGCGAAGGTGTAGCACTATTGGGATCAGTTATTTAGGCAAAGGCTTCCCTTGGTCTCTGGCCTTGCAAATACTGATCAGGCGTTCTCCTAAGGTGCCTTTTGCCATATAACCGGTAACCAGAACCGTTGCTTGCCGTCTGGATGCGACAAGTTTTTCAAGATGCTTAACAACAGGTCCTGTCTCTTGATCAGATCTTGATCCCCTGTGCCATCAAATCCTTGGCGGCAAGAAAGCCATCCAGTTTACTTTGCAGGGCTTCCCAGCCTTCCCAGAGGGCGCCCCAGCTGGCAATTCCGGTTCGC
>NZ_PQLN01000026.1:0-53578 GCF_002919855.1 Aeromonas sp. ASNIH8
CTAAAGCTCAAACCGAAGTGCTGCTTGAGCTGCTGCTGTATCTTGCTGATGCTCTGGTGGAACTGACCACTCTGCAAAGCGATATAGCTCAGCAGATTAGCCCCCATCTGGCTGTGGCTCACCGTATCGGGCAGGGCTGCTTCACTGGTGGTGACGCACCCACGGCAGGTGCCCCGATACAGCTGATGCTCTGTCACCACATAGCTGACCTCGGGCAGGTCAAACACCTGATGAACCCGGTAGGGCTTGTCATGGGACACCACCTGCTCACCACAGCAGGCGCACTGCCGGGCAGGATAGTGTGGTATTGCCGTCAGTCGGTCGTCCTCAGGATGACGTTCACGCCGCTGCCCCTTGTGGCCAGGCTGGGCACCACGAGCCTTGCCGGAAGCGGGGCGCTTGCGCGCAGGCGGGGTCCCCGAGCCATCAGTGGAGGGGGGCTTGGAGGAGTTATTGCTGTTTTGGTTGAGGCGGTCTTCAAGCTCGGCGATGCGCGCCATCAGCTTGTAAATCAGCTCGTTGGCTTGCTCGAGGGTCAGCGGCAGGCCGGGTGGTGGCGTAATGGGTTTGCTCATGACGTGATGGTGCCAAGCTGGCGGGATCAGGCAAGGGGCAACAGTGGATCAAGGGATGATCGTCTCACTTTTTCCTGTCAATGCCATCTGGGTGAACAGTTACAAAGGCTCCATCGGCAAGCAGGGGCAGTTGTGGGCATTGATCAAAACCCCGGACGGGCAAGCCGTGCGCGTCGGGCTCAACCAGCACATGGGGCTGGATCAGGGCAGGGTCATCAAGATAACGAACACGCATGTTGACTTGATGGAGACGGTACCGGATGGCAAAGGATGCTGGGTCACCCGAGAAACCCAGCTGGCCATGGCCAATCTCGACGCAAAACTATGATCAGGGATGAGCAGAGATGAGAACAACAATAAGAAGGATGATCGGTGTGGCGCTGCTGTGGCTGGGCGGATGCACTCAGGTGTGGGCAGTACCCGCGTTGCAGGAGGTCAAGGTGAATCCCCTGCTGGCCGATCAACTCCTGCTGGAGCTCAGCTTCAGCGAACCGGTCAGCGGTTTTACGGACAGGTTGACCTATGAACCCAATCAGCTTCTGCTGCACGTACCCGGGGCCATCGGTGCCCTGACGGTCAATCCCCTGCCCATCAAGCAGCAAGGGGTGAACAATCTCCTGGTGGAGGGGAAGGGGCAGGGGCTCGACATCAAGATCGCCCTCGATCAGCTCACCCCCTATCAGGTCCATCAGCAGGGCAATAAATTGCTGGTGGCGCTGGGAGATAAGGCCGGGCAGCCGGTCGCCTCTTCGGCGGCGCCTGTTGCAGCCGGTCAGTCTGCGCTCGTCAGAAGCCAGCCAGTGA
Organism: Aeromonas sp. ASNIH8; assembly: GCF_002919855.1. Classification (NCBI taxonomy): domain Bacteria; kingdom Pseudomonadati; phylum Pseudomonadota; class Gammaproteobacteria; order Aeromonadales; family Aeromonadaceae; genus Aeromonas; species Aeromonas sp. ASNIH8. The sequence continues at coordinate 1,380 of NZ_PQLN01000026.1, forward strand.
CCCAGTCTGCGCTGATTGACACCCAGCGGGTTGCCCAGAACCAGTCCCAGTATCAGGCTCAGCCTGCCGTGGCTGCCACGCCTACCGTGGCTCCTTCGCCCGTTGCCCTCGGCAAGCCGGTGTTGTCCGTGTCTCAGGCAAACATGGGTGGCGCCTACTTCAACTCGGTCAAGGGCGTGGATTTTCGTCGTGGCAAGGAGGGGCAGGGGGAGTTCCTTGTGACGCTGGACAACAGTTCGGCGGCGGTGGATGTCAGCAGCCGTGGTCAGAAAGTGCTGGCCAAGTTCCATGGTACCCGGGTGACTGATGATCAGCTCAACCTCATCAATGTGCAGGACTTTGCTACCCCGGTCTCCCAAGTGGAGGTGTTCCGCCAGGGCAATGACACCCTGTTCGAGCTCTCGGTGAACGGCCAGTTTGACTACCGTTACGATCAGGCCGACAAGATGTTCATCATCGAGGTGAAAAAACGGGTGGCCACCACGGCGGCGAAGCAGTACCAAGGAAAACCCATCTCATTGAACTTCCAGGATATTCCTGTTCGTACCGTGTTGCAGATCATCGCCGATTTCAACAATCTGAACCTGGTGACCACGGACTCGGTCTCCGGCAACATCACGCTGCGTCTCGATGGCGTGCCCTGGGAGCAGGCGCTGGACATCATCCTCAAGGTCAGAGGGCTGGACAAACGGCTGGACAACAACATCCTGCTGGTGGCGCCGGCGGACGAGATTGCCGCTCGCGAGAAACAGCAGATGGAGAGCCGCAACCAGGTGGCGGATCTTGCTCCCCTCTACACCGAGTATCTGCAGATCAACTATGCCAAGGCATCGGAAGTGGCGGCCCTGCTCTCCTCCGAGAGTACCAAGCTGCTCTCCCCCAGAGGCGCGGTCAGCGTGGATGAACGTACCAACGTGCTGGTGGTCAAGGACACGGCGGATGTCATCAGCAACGTCAAGCGGATGCTGGATATCCTCGATATCCCGGTCAAGCAGGTGGTGATCGAGGCGCGCATGGTGACCATTGATGATGGTTTCGATGAGGCTCTGGGGGTGCGCTGGGGGGTGACCAAGACAGACGGTCATGGCAACGGCACCTCGGGCACCATAGAGGGTAATGATGGCGCCGGAAACAATGATGGCAGTTCCACCATCACTCGCCCCAACGTAGAAGACAGACTCAACGTCAACCTGCCGGTGACCAACGCGGCCGGCACGCTGGCGTTCCAAGTTGCCCGTCTTGCCAATGGCACCCTTTTGGATCTTGAGCTCTCGGCTCTGGAAAAGGAGAGCAAGGCCGAGATCATCGCCAGTCCGCGTGTCACCACGGCCAACCAGAAGCCGGCCCTGATCGAGCAGGGGACCGAGATCCCCTATGTGGAGTCCTCTTCGAGCGGGGCGACCTCGGTCACCTTCAAGAAGGCAGTGCTGAGCCTCAAGGTCACACCGCAGATCACCCCGGACAACAGGGTGATCCTGGACTTGACCGTGACTCAGGATACCAAGGGTGAAACCGTGCCGACCGGGACCGGGGATGCGGTGTCCATCAACGCCCAGTCCATCACCACCCAGGTGTTGGTCAACAACGGTGAAACTCTGGTGCTTGGCGGCATCTATCAACAGACCATCAAGAGCGATGTCAGCAAGGTGCCGCTGCTGGGGGATATCCCCGGGTTGGGCTATCTGTTCAAGAAAACCACCAGTGAAAACAAGAAGCGTGAACTGCTGATCTTCGTGACCCCGAGGATAGTGACCGACGCCCTCTGAAAACTTTACTTGTGAGAGTAAAACACATATAACCTTACGCCCCGATGAGGCTGGGGCGTAAGGGCTGCGGTTGCCAGTCCTGGTTTCTACTGAGATAATCCCCCTCCTGATCCAACGCAAGATAAGGTTCATAGGTACCCCGGTCGAGTGTTTACCGGGGCCATACAGTTTGTAATTACTAACGAAAAGACATGGCTGAGAAACGCAATATTTTCCTGATAGGTCCCATGGGTGCGGGCAAGAGCACCATAGGTAGACATCTGGCAGAACAACTGCACATGGAGTTTTTCGACTCAGATCATGAGATTGAGCGCCGCAGTGGTGCCGATATCGGTTGGGTGTTCGATGTTGAAGGCGAAGAAGGCTTCCGGATCCGCGAAGAGAAGGTGATCGGTGAGCTCGCCGAACAGCAGGGTATCGTGCTGGCAACGGGTGGCGGTGCCATCAAGAGCCGTGAAACCCGCAACAAACTCTCCGCACGCGGCATCGTGGTCTATCTCGAAACCACTATTGAAAAGCAATTGGCGCGAACCCAGAGAGACAAGCGTCGTCCCTTGCTGCAAACCGAAGAGCCGCCCCGTGAAGTGCTTGAGCGTCTTGCGCAAGAGCGCAACGCCCTGTACGAAGAGGTTGCCGATTTTGTCATCCAGACGGATGACCAGAGTGCCAAAGTTGTCGCTAATCAAATCGTCAAGTTGATTGGTATGTAATTCATTAGAGGACGTCCATGGAAAGGTTGAAGGTCGAACTGGGTGAACGCAGCTACCCGATAGAGATAGCTGCCGGTCTGCTGCAACGCCCCGAGGTACTGGCGCAGACGATCAAGGGCAAGCGGGTCATGATAGTGACCAATACCGTGGTCGCGCCCTTGTATCTTGAACAGATCATTCAGTTGCTGTCCGGTTTTCAGGTGGAACACCTGATCCTGCCCGATGGCGAGGCCTACAAAACCCTGGCGACCTTCGAGCGGATCATGTCTGCTCTGCTGGAAACCAGCCATGGTCGTGATACTACTCTGATCGCTCTGGGGGGCGGTGTGATAGGCGATGTTGTCGGCTTTGCTGCGGCAAGCTACCAGCGAGGCATTCCGTTTATTCAGGTGCCTACCACGCTGCTCTCCCAGGTTGACTCTTCCGTTGGCGGCAAGACCGCCGTCAACCATCCCCTCGGCAAGAACATGGTGGGTGCCTTCTATCAGCCCAAGCATGTGATCATCGATACCGACTGCCTCAAGACCCTGCCTGCCCGGGAATTTGCCGCCGGCATGGCCGAGGTGATCAAATACGGCATCATCTGGGATGCCGCCTTCTTCTCCTGGCTTGAAACCAACATGACCCGCCTGCAGCGCCTCGACGGTGATGCACTCTCCTATGCCATTCGCCGCTGCTGCGAGATCAAGGCCGATGTGGTCGGTCAGGACGAGACCGAGCACGGCGTGCGCGCCTTGCTGAACCTGGGACATACCTTCGGCCATGCCATCGAGGCGGAGAAGGGTTACGGCAACTGGCTGCACGGTGAAGCCGTGGCGGCGGGAACCATGCTGGCGGCCGAGACGGCCCTGGCCCGTGGCGACATGACGGTGCAAGAGGTGGCACGAGTCCGCGATCTGCTGTTGGCCGCCGATTTGCCGGTCAAGGCACCGTCCGATATGGATTTTGCCGCCTTCATTCGCCATATGCGCCGTGACAAGAAGGTGCTGGAAGGCAAACTGAGGCTGGTGCTGCCGATCGGGATCGGACAGGCCCAGGTCGTGGCCGATGTGACAGACGAACAATTGATGGCGGTGATCGAGTCTGGTCGTGACCACTAATAAATTGCTCAAGCTGCCTTCTCAGCGGCAGTTGGTTGACCGGCTGCTGCACCTGATCGAGTTCAACCACCCCTTTGTTTTTCTCTCCGGCAAGCCAGGCAGTGGCCGTGGCACACTGTGCGAGTCGCTGCTTGCCCAACTGCCCGATGCGGTGCGGGTGGCCAGCCTCATCGGCAGCCCGTCCATGAAGATGGCGGATGTGCGTCAGTTGCTGCTGCAGCAGGTGGTGGCACGTCCCCTGTTCAACGCGCAGGATGCCCTGGCGGACAGCTTCTTTCGCATGGTGGGTGACAAGCCTGCCAGACTGCTGCTCATCATCGAACGTGCCGATACCTTGCCTGCCGAGCTGGTGGGGGAGTTGTGGGCGCTCTGTCGTCACAACGATACCCTGGCATCTCCTCATAAACTGGCCATCCTGCTCTCGGGTGATGACGCCTGGTGTCGCAACCAGAAGGCGCTCCTCAAGGGACGGGCCATGCCAGCCCTCGAGCTGGAGGTCGCGCCACTGAGCGCTCCTGAGCAACGTATCTTCTTGTATGAGAAGGCCAAAGAGCTCAAGATCCCGACTGCCCTCTTGCCCAAGCCGAAAGTGGAAGAGATCCTGAATGGGGCGGGCGGACATCCGTCAGCCATCATGCAGTTACTGGAGGATACCATGACCGACAGAAGGCCCAAGAAACGTCAGGCCGAGTTGCCCGTCAAGAAGATAGCGATCGTGCTTGCCCTGTTGGCGGGCGGGTTGCTGGCCCTGAGCTATCTGCCCCTGTTCGACAGTGCAGGCCAGGACCCCGCCCAGGCACCGTCCCAGGGGACGGCGTTGCCCGATCCCGTCTCAAGCGATCCTGTGAACGTCGGTGCGGCGAGCGGGGCTCTGAGTACTCAGACGAGCAGTGGCGCCGCTGCCATCCCGTCAGGGAATCAGGTTGCCCGCGATTGGCAGTCCGATGCCAAGCCCTTGCCCAAGAAGGTCGAGAGCGAGACGGTCACCACGGAGTCAACCAACTATGAGGGGCGCCGGGTCGTCATCTCCGACGAAGTGGTCGAGAAATTGATGAACCAGCCGAACGTCAGCGGCGCCTTGCCCACGGCCGTGGTGGATGAGCTGGTGGGGAGCGGTTCCCGTGCGGTCCCGACCGGAACGACGGCCCAGGTCAAGAATCCGGCCCCGAGCAGTGTCCCGGCCCGGACAGAGGCTCAACCGGCCAGTGGCGCGCAGACAGCGCCGGTCGCGGCCCCAGCGGCCAAGGTGGCGTTGACGCCGGTGGCGACTCTCAACAAGAAGCCGAAGAATCACTACAGCATCCAGTTGATGGGGGCGAGCAACACCAAGGCGGTAGACAGCTTTGTGGCCGAGCATGGCTTGGCGGGCAAGGTGTGGGTTTACAAGACCCGTTTCCGTGGCAGTCCCTGGTATGTAGTGGTGCAGGGAGACTACGCCAGCAGTGCCCAGGCCAAGGCGGCCATTCGCAAGCTGTCACCTGCCTTGCTCAAGGGACAACCCTGGCCCAAGTCATTCGCCCAGATACAAAAAGAATTGAAGCAATAGCCAGCCACCCGAAGAAGGGGGTAGAATCACCCCCCTTTTTTGGGCATAGCCTTGTCAACACCGGACTTCCATGAAAAAAACACGCGCGTTTTTAAAATGGGCCGGGGGAAAATACTCCCTGGTCGAAGAGATCGCCGAGCGTTTGCCGGCCGGGCGTGTGTTGCTGGAGCCCTTCGTCGGGGCGGGATCCGTGTTTCTCAACACGGATTACGACGCCTATGTGCTCAACGACATCAATCCGGATCTCATTGGCCTCTACAACCACCTCAAGCAGCAGCCGGACAGCTTCATCAGCGAGGCCCGCAAGCTGTTCGTGGCCGAGCACAACCACAAGACCGCCTATTATCGGCTGCGTACCCAGTTCAACCAGACCGCGGCCGGGTTTGAACGGGCTCAGTTGTTCCTGTTTTTGAATCGCCATGGTTTCAACGGCTTGTGCCGTTACAACAAGAAGGGGGGGTTCAACGTTCCCTTCGGTTCCTACAAGAAACCCTACTTCCCGGAGAAAGAGCTGTGGGCGTTTGCCGAGAAGGCGCAGAAGGCGACGTTCATCTGCGAAAGCTATGCCGACGCCATGGCCCGTGCAGAGGAAGACTGGGTGATCTACTGCGATCCGCCCTATGCCCCCCTCTCCACCACGGCAAGTTTCACCACCTATTCGGCAGGCGGTTTCACCCTGGACGATCAGGCGCTGCTGGCCAGGCTGGCTCGCCACACCGCCGCCCATAAAGGGGTGCCCGTGCTCATCAGCAACCATGACATCGAGTTGACCCGCGAGCTCTATCGTGGCGCCCGGCTCGACGAGATCCTGGTCAAGCGCACCATCAGCCGCAACGGCGGTGGTCGCAACAAGGTGGCCGAGCTGCTGGCGCTCTATCCCCCCGGCATCGAGCCCGAACAGGGCTATTATCCCGGTGAGGCGGAGCTGGTTGCCGTCGGCTGAGTGAACAACGGTCCCTGAGGGGGCCGTTGTCATTTCTGATGCTGCCGCTGGCATTCCGTGAGCCGCGCTTGGCATCGTGTGCCAGCCATGGTGCCGGAGCGGCGTGTTCTGTAGATGCGGGTCGTTTTCATCGCCCTTTTGCGATAAAATTGCGCCGTTTTTTCTGCCACGCTGCCAATGGATGACGCTGATGAAAGACTTTCTGATTGCCCCCTCTATCCTCTCCGCCGACTTTGCCCGTCTGGGTGAGGATGTGGCCAAGGTGCTGGCCGCCGGGGCCGACGTGGTCCATTTCGATGTAATGGACAACCATTATGTCCCCAACCTGACCATAGGCCCCATGGTCTGTCAGGCGCTGCGCGATTACGGCATCGAAGCGCTCATCGACGTGCACCTGATGGTCAAGCCGGTGGATCGCATCGTGCCTGATTTTGCCAAGGCCGGTGCCAGCCTGATCACCTTCCACCCGGAAGCCTCCGATCACGTGGATCGCACCCTGGGCCTCATCAAGGAGCAGGGTTGCCAGGCTGGTCTGGTGCTGAACCCCGCGACCCCGCTCACCTGCCTGGAGTACGTGATGGACAAGCTGGACGTGATCCTGCTGATGTCGGTCAACCCGGGCTTTGGCGGTCAAAGCTTCATCCCCGGCACCCTCGACAAGCTGCGCCAGGTGCGCCGCCTGATCGACGAGAGCGGCCGCGACATTCGCCTGGAAATCGATGGCGGGGTCAAGGTCGACAACATTCGCGAGATTGCCGAGGCGGGTGCCGACATGTTCGTGGCGGGCTCTGCCATCTTCGGCAAGCCGGATTACAAGGCAGTGATCGACCAGATGCGCGCGGAGCTTGCCCATGTCCGTCGCTGATCGCCCCTTTGACCTGGTGCTGTTCGATCTGGATGGCACCCTGATTGACAGCGCCCCGCAACTGGCGCTGGCGGTCAACCGTACCCTGGCGGAGCTGGGGTTGGCCGAGGCCGACGAGTCCGTGGTGCGTACCTGGGTCGGCAACGGCGCCGACAAGCTGATCCAGCGGGCTCTCGATTACCGCGACGCCCCGGAGCAGTTTGCCAAGGCCCGCCCCCTGTTCGACCGTCACTATCAGGCCTGTCTTCTGGAAGGTCTGGCCATGTATGACGGAGTGGCCCGGAGCCTGCGCCGTCTGCAGGGGCTGGGTTACCAGCAGGCCGTGGTGACCAACAAACCGAGTCACTTCGTGCAGCCCATTCTGGAGGCCCTCGGCATCAGCGACTGTTTCGCACTCTGGCTAGGGGGCAACTGCGTACCCGTCAAGAAACCGAGCCCGGAGCCGCTGTTGCACGCCTGCCACGAGCTGGGTGTCAGCCCGTCCCGCACCCTGATGGTGGGGGATTCCGAAAATGACGTGCTGGCCGCCCAGGCCGCCGGCATGAAGGTGGTGGGGCTCACCTATGGCTACAACTATGGCCGCCCTATCGCAGACTCCCGCCCCGACTGGGTTTGCGAGCAGTTTGCCGAACTCGATGCCCTGCTGGTCTGATCCAGACCGGGCTGGCGGATAACAAGGATTACTACTCTGATGACTAAACCAATCGTATTGAGCGGTGCCCAACCCTCGGGCCAGCTGACCATCGGCAACTACATGGGGGCCCTGCGTCAGTGGGTCAGCATGCAGGATGATTTCGACTGCCTCTATTGCATCGTCGATCTGCACGCCATCACCACTCGCCAGGATCCGGCCGCCTTGCGCAAGGCGTGCCTCGACGCAGCCGCCCTCTATCTGGCGGTGGGCATCGACCCGGCCAAGAGCACCGTCTTCATCCAGTCCCACGTGCCCCAGCACGCCGAGCTCGGCTGGATCCTGAACTGCTACACCCAGATGGGCGAGCTGTCGCGCATGACCCAGTTCAAGGACAAGTCCGCTCGTTTCGAGAACAACGTCAACGTCGGCCTGTTCGGTTATCCGGTGCTGATGGCGGCCGACATTCTGCTTTATCAGGCCAATCAGGTGCCGGTTGGTAATGACCAGAAGCAGCATCTGGAGCTGACCCGCGACATCTGCACCCGCTTCAACAACCTCTATGGCGAAGTCTTCACCCTGCCGGAACCCTTCATTCCGACCGAAGGGGCCCGGGTGATGAGCCTGCAGGACCCGACCAAGAAGATGTCCAAGTCCGACGACAACGAGGCCAACTTCATCGGCTTGCTGGAAGATCCCAAGCAGATCGTCAAGAAGATCAAGCGGGCGATGACCGACTCCGACGAGCCGGCCGTGGTGCGTTTCGATCCCGAAAACAAGCCGGGGGTCTCCAATCTGCTGACCCTGATGTCCGGTGTGACCGGCCGCTCCATCCCGGAGCTGGAGCAACACTTCGAAGGCAAGATGTACGGCCACCTCAAGAGTGAAACGGCCGATGCCGTGGTCGCCTTGCTGGAACCCATCCAGGCGCGCTTCCGCGAGCTACGTCAGGATGAGGCCCATCTGCAGGCCATTTTGGCGGCTGGCGCACAAAAGGCGCGTGAAAGGGCTGAAAAAACCCTGATCAGCGTATATGATGTCGTCGGCTTCGTTCCTCGAGCCTGACATACTGGGAAGGTGTAGTAGAAGAGAGCTGGGTGGATGCCTGGCTTTCTTTGTTTTACACCTTCCGGTTTGTCGCAACCTCCCCAATGTCAAACACGGGCTTTGCCCCAAGAGAAAGCATGTCTGTCGAATCACAAACCCTGAGTGAAGAGTTGGGTGACAAGGGTCACTGGCTGCGCAAGTTTCGCAAGGCCAAGAGCCTCAATACCTTGCAGTTGATGGTCTCCAACGCCATCGACAAGCACCACAAGACCCCGGCCATCGCGGCTGCCATCTATCTGGCCGAGTGCCAGCGGGAACGGGAACTGGAACAGGGCCGCTATCTGGACCGCTGAGGTCCGTTGTCAGCCCTTGCCAAGGTGACTCCTTCCCATCTGCCTGTCACGACCTTTGCCCTTTTCCCAGTCGCCTCCCGTCTCTTTTACCTTGCCATCCTGACATGGAGCGGCTGATGCTGCCCGGTCGGGGACAGGCCCACCGCCGGGTGGGGTCGACAGGCCCGGATCGTCATTGAAGAGTGGACAGACTGCACAGCAGGTGAGGTGATCGCCGGTTTATTAACGCAAAGAGACATGCCAGAATGCGCGGCGTTTGTCTGCCCGCGCTCGTAACGGGCTGTCCGATCACCGTCTCTGTCTTATTCCCATGGTGTTTGCATGCTGCTACTCATCGACAACTACGACTCCTTTACCTGGAACCTGGTGCAATACTTCGGCGCCCTGGGGCAAGAGGTGGTGGTCAGGCGCAACGATGAGCTGAGCCTGGAGGAGATAGCCCGGCTTGCCCCCCGCAATCTGGTGATCTCTCCCGGCCCCTGCACGCCAAACGAGGCGGGCATCTCTTTGGCCGCCATCTCCCGTTTTGCCGGCGAGATCCCCATCCTCGGCGTCTGTCTCGGCCATCAGTCCCTGGCACAGGCCTTTGGTGCCCGGGTGGTGCGTGCCCGTCAGGTGATGCACGGCAAGACATCTCTCATCCGTCACAAAGGGGAGGGGGTGTTCAAGGGGCTCAACAACCCGCTGCGGGTGACCCGCTATCATTCTCTGGTGGTGGAGGCGGCGTCGCTGCCCGACTGTTTCGAGGTCACTGCCTGGAGCGAACATGCCGACGGCAGCCTGGACGAGATCATGGGGCTGCGGCATAAAACGCTGGCGCTGGAGGGAGTGCAGTTCCATCCGGAGAGTATTCTGAGCGAACAGGGGCACCAGTTGCTGGCCAACTTTTTGGCCGTTTCCTGAAAAAATTGCGATGTCTGTCTCAAAACCGTCATGAGGCAAAAAAAAATTTCCCTGAGACTTTATTCACCCTCCTCCCTGTCCAAATTATCTCTTGCCAACACCCCCTGAGCCGTTATGCAATGCGGTTGCCTAAAATCTCAAAGGCAATCGAACATTGTTCCTTATAGGCGGTTAAGTTACAGACTTTTTACTTTTTTTCTGTGATAATTCCGCCACGTTTACACGGATTTAACTTTTGGGCGGTGGATTATTCTGCCGCGAGATAGCAGGAGAGCAATATGTCAGAGTTGTTGGCAGTGACACGTGAAGTGTTTGATGAAGTGATGGTTCCCAACTATGCGCCGGCCAAAATCATCCCGGTGCGCGGCGAGGGGTCACGTGTCTGGGATCAGGAAGGCCGCGAGTATGTGGATTTCGCGGGCGGGATCGCGGTCAATGGCCTGGGCCATTGCCATCCCAAACTGGTCGAGGCCCTGAAATCCCAGGGTGAGAAGCTGTGGCACCTCTCCAACGTGATGACCAACGAGCCGGCCCTGCGCCTGGCCAAGAAACTGGTCGCCGCCACCTTCGCCGAGAAGGTCTATTTCTGCAACTCCGGTGCCGAAGCGAACGAAGCGGCCCTCAAGCTGGCCCGCCGCTACGCCATCGAGAAGTTCGGGGCCCACAAGACCCAGATCATCGCCTTCCACCAGGGCTTCCACGGCCGTACCTTCTTTACCGTCAGCGTCGGCGGCCAGGCTGCCTACTCCGATGGCTTCGGTCCCAAGCCTGCCGACATCACCCACGTCGCCTACAACAACCTGGAGGAGCTGGCTGCCGTCATCTCCGACAACACCTGCGCCGTGGTGATGGAGCCGCTGCAGGGCGAGGGTGGCATCATCAGCCCCACCGACGAGTTTGCCAAGGGGGTGCGCGAGTTGTGCGACAAGCACAACGCCCTGCTGGTTTATGACGAGGTGCAATCCGGTGTCGGTCGTACCGGCGAGCTGTTTGCCTATATGGGTCTGGGCGTCACGCCGGACATCCTCACCAGCGCCAAGGCGCTGGGCGGTGGCTTCCCCATCGGGGCCATGCTGACCACCACCGAAATCGCCTCCCACCTGAAAGTGGGCACTCACGGCTCCACCTACGGCGGCAACCCGCTGGCCTGCGCGGTGGCAGAGGCGGTGATCGACGTGGTCAACACCCCGGAAGTGCTGAGCGGTATCAAGCAGCGCGAGCAGCTGTTCCGCGAAGGGCTGGAAGCCATCAACGCCAAGTACCACTGCTTCAGCGAAGTGCGCGGCAAGGGCCTGCTGCTGGGCGCCGTGCTCAACGATGACTTCAAGGGCCGCTCCCGCGACTTCCTGCTGGCCTCCATCGATCAGGGCCTGATGGCGCTGGTTGCCGGTACCAACGTTGTGCGTTTTGCCCCCTCCCTGGTGATCCCGGAAGCGGACATCAAGGAAGGGCTGGCACGGTTCGAGAAAGCGGTCGCTCAGGTGGTCAACGCCTGATCCAAATTGAGGTGGGGAGCCCTCCCGGCAGGAGCCGGGACCCCACCTGTCGTCAATGAAAGGGAGTTGTCATTTATGTTGGTTATCCGTCCTATCGAGCAGCGCGACTTCGCCGGCCTCAAGACCTGTGCCATCGAATCCGGCACCGGCATGACATCCTTGCCGGTCAACGACGAGCTGCTGCAACGCAAGATCGATGCCTCGACCCAGACCTTCCTGGACAAGCCCGCCGGCAAGGGCGAGTGCCTCTATTTCTTCGTGGCCGAGGATCTGGAGACCGGGGAGATGGTCGGTACCTGCGCCATCGACGCGGCGGTCGGCCTGTCCCAGGCGTTCTACAACTATCACATCGGCAAGGTGGTGCACTCCTCCCCCAAGCTCGGCATCTACAATGTCGTGGAAACCCTCACCCTCTCCAACGACTACACCGGCAATTCCGAGCTCTGCACCCTGTTTCTGCGTGAATGCGCCCGCGAGGGGCTCAACGGCCGTCTGCTCTCCAAGCACCGTTTCCTGTTCATGGCCGAACACCCCGAGCTGTTTGACAGTACCGTCTTTGCCGAGATGCGTGGTGTCTCCGATGGCAACGGCCACAGCCCCTTCTACGAGTGGCTGCAAAAACATTTCTTCTCGATGGATTTTCCCACCGTCGACTATCTCACCGGCATCGGCAAGAAGCGCTTCATCGCCGAGCTGATGCCCAAGTACCCCATCTATGTCAATCTGCTGAGCAACGAGGCGCGCGCCGTCATCGGCAAGACCCACGAAAAGACCCGGCCTGCCCTCAAGATGCTGCAGGATGAGGGGTTCGTGAATCGCGGTTATGTCGATATCTTCGACGCAGGCCCCACCGTCGAATGCGAGGTGAAGAACATTCGCAGCGTGCGCCGCAGCCAGAAGTTGGCGGTGCTGGTGGGTGAACCCATCGGCGGCCATACCTACCTCATCTGCAACGCCAGGTTCGAGCAATACCGCGCCTGCTACGGCAACATCCGGGTCGATCTGGACAAGCACGAAGCCATCATTCCGCCCAAGATGGCGGCCGCCCTCAAGGTGGAAAATGGCGACATGGTGCGCGTCGTCGATCTGGATTGACCCACCCCGCAGCACAGCATTGAGACAGGCTGCCGAGGCGGCCTGCGTACCCACAGGGAGTGAATTGATGATGTCTTTAGTCCAGTTTATCGATGGCCAGTGGCTGGCCGGTGAAGGCAAGCCGTTCGAATCCATCGACCCGGCCAAAAACGAGGTGATCTGGCGGGGTGAGGCGGCAAGCCAGTCCCAGGTGGATGCGGCCGTCAAGGCGGCCCGCACGGCCTTCTACCATTGGTCCGATCTGGCCCTTGAAGAGCGCCTTGCCATCGTGCGCCGCTATGCCGACCTGCTCGGCGAGCACAAGGAGGCGCTGGCCCTGACCATCGCCCGTGAAACCGGCAAGCCCCTGTGGGAGACCCGCACTGAAGTGGCGGCCATGCAGGGCAAGATTGCCATCTCCATCCGCGCCCATGAGGAGCGTACCGGTACGGTGGAAAACCCCATGCCGGGCGCCAAGGCGTTCGTGCGCCACAAGCCCCATGGCGTCGTGGCCGTGTTCGGCCCCTACAACTTCCCGGGCCACCTGCCCAACGGTCACATAGTGCCTGCGCTTATCGCGGGTAACGCAGTGGTGTTCAAGCCTTCAGAGCTGACCCCCATGGTGGCCGAGGCCATGCTGAAGATCTGGCAGGAGGCGGGGCTGCCCAAGGGGGTGCTCAACCTGGTGCAGGGGGAGGTCGACACCGGCAAGGCGCTGGCCGGCAACCCGGACATCGACGGCCTCTTCTTCACCGGCTCCTCCCGTACCGGCCACTTCCTGCATCAGCAGTTTGCCGGCCAGCCGGGCAAGATCCTGGCACTGGAGATGGGGGGCAACAACCCGCTGATAGTGAAAGATGTGAGCGACGTCGACGGCGCCGTCCATGCCATCGTGCAGTCCGCCTTCATTACCTCCGGCCAGCGTTGCACCTGCTCGCGCCGTCTGTTTGTCGAGCGCGGCGAGCGGGGCGATGCCCTGGTCAAGCGCCTGGTGGAGGTGGTCGGCCAGATCAAGGTCGGCCTCTATGACGCCGCCGAGCAGCCGTTCATGGGCGCCATGATCAGCGAGAAGGCCGCACTCGGCATGGTCGAGGCGCAAGCCAACCTGCAGCGCCTCGGTGGTGAAAGCCTGCTTGCCCTCAAGCACCTGGAAGCGGGCACCGGCTTTGTCTCCCCGGGCATCATCGACGTGACCGCGGTCAGCGCGCTGCCGGATGAAGAGTACTTCGGCCCGCTGCTGCAGCTCATTCGCTACGACGACTTCGATGCGGCCATCGAGAAGGCGAACGCCACCAGTTTCGGTCTCTCGGCCGGCCTGCTCGGTGACAACGAAGCGGACTGGAACCACTTCTTCAAGCGCATCCGTGCCGGTATCGTCAACTGGAACAAGCCCATCACCGGCGCCTCCAGTGCCGCCCCCTTCGGCGGCATCGGTGCCTCCGGCAACCACAGAGCGAGCGCCTACTATGCCGCCGACTACTGTGCTTACCCGGTCGCCTCCGTCGAAGACAGCAAGGCTGCTATGCCGGATCAGCTGTCTCCCGGTCTGACCTTCTGATAACAAGAAAATAAAAGAGGGGCACTGAACAGGTGCCCCTGTCTGTACCCGCAATCAAAGGAAAGAGAGATGCAAAAGGATATCGACACCCTGTTTGGCCATCTGTGGGACAACTACATTCAGGTCACCCCCAGTGCTCACAAGGTTCATCAACTGCTGGGCGGCGGTGCCCCCATCATCAACGATCACGTGGCGTTTCGGACCTACAACCTGCCCAAGCTCGGTCTCGAGAAACTGGCGGCCCACTTCCGCGCCCTGGGGTATGAAGAGAAGGGCGAGTATGTATTCAAGGCCAAGAAGCTCTATGCCAAACACTTCGAGCATAAAGATCCTGATGCGCCCAAGGTGTTCATCAGCGAGCTGAAGGTGGAAGAGCTCTCCGAAGGTGCCCAGGCCATCATCCACAAGCTGGTGGATCAGGTACCCGATCACCTCACCGACACCTCGGCCTTCCTCTACGCCGGCGCGCCCTGGCAGGTCTCCCACACCGACTACCAGACCCTGCTGGCAGAGAGCGAGTATGCCGCCTGGATGGCCGCCTGGGGTTATCGTGCCAACCACTTCACCGTCAACATCAACCGCCTGAAGGACTTCGACACCATCCAGCAGGTGAATGCGGCGCTCAAGGCGGCAGGCTTCGTGCTCAACACCGTTGGCAGCGAGGTGAAGGGCGATCCCGAGGTGATGCTGGAGCAATCCTCCACCATGGCAGACAAGGCCGAGGTGCCCTTCAGCGACGGCGTGCGCACCATCCCGAGCTGCTTTTACGAGTTTGCCCTGCGCTACCCGCAGGCCGACGGCGTGCTCTACCCTGGCTTCGTCGAAGCGTCGGCCGACAAGATCTTCGAATCCACCAACGCCATGTAATGGCCGCCATGAAAACAACGCCCCGCCTGGGGCGTTTTTTTATGGATTTACGCCGACCTGACACCTCTTTACCTCCCCTTAACCCATCAGTTCGCGGCGATTCGCTAGCATGATACCGCCCGCTGCCGTGGGCCATCGCCGCACCGTGCCGGTGTATGCCACCCGTTTTGGAGTCATGCCATGAAGATTGTTCTGCCTTTGCTGTTTTCCCTCACTACTCTGACCGCCGCAGCGGGCGATCAGGGCAGCCGTACCCCGCCCAAGCCTCCGCACGAGCTGTCGGTCGAGATGAAAGCGGCGTTTGAGAACTGCAAGGAGCATGGCAAACCGGGGGAGTCGGAATTTGACAACTGCATGTCAGATCTGGGATTTGAGCGGCCGGACGGCCCGGTACCGGCAGGTGGGAAGGAGGGGGAGAATGAGGCCGAGTAAGCTGGTGCGGGCCCGTCGGTTAGGATGGTCCCGCACCGCTCACACCCGTTGCAGCGTCCCTTCGGTGGCCAGCAAGGTGGTCATGCCGGCGGCCTTGCCCGCCTGAATGCCTATCCGGGTGTCTTCAAACACCAGGCAGTTGGCCGGGTTGGCGCCGAGCTGCTCGGCCACTTTCAGGAAGGTGTCCGGGTGGGGCTTGTGATTGACCACATCATCGGCACTCACCAGCACGGAGATGAAGGCATCGAGCCCGGTCTGACGCAGGATGTGCGCCGCATGTTCCCGGGTTGAGCCGGTACCTATGCCCATGGGCACCTTGTCGTGGTACTGCCTGACCAGCTCCCACATGGCGGGAAACACCCGGACGTCGTCGATCCGTGCCAGGTAGAGGGCGACCTTGCGCCGGGCAAAGGCTTCCACGTCGATGGTCATCCCGTGCCGCTCTGCCAGCATGGTCACTATCTTGCGGGTGGGGATGCCGCCGTACTCGTTGAGCTGTGCCCGATCAAACGGCAGGCCGAACTCGGCACTGGTGATTTCCCAGGCATCCAGGTGCAGAGGCATGGAGTCCACCAGGGTGCCATCCATGTCGAAGATCAGGGCGTCGTACTCGTCGAATCGGGGCTGTTCACTCTGGTGATGATCGCAGGGGGATGACTGGGGCATGGGGGCGTCCTCTTCGGCAAAGACTCACCCTAGCAGATCCAGCGCGCAGATGTCGCGACCTTCATCATGGTTGGCAGTGGTTTTGACCATCGGCTAATGATTTATGAGACAATAATGTGCCTTGCACCCCCTGTGCCGATATCTCACATGAGCGAGCCTGCCTATGTCCCCCAAAACCGTCTTCTCGAGCGTGGCCCTGGTGATCGCCCTGGGCTCACTGGAAAAGAGCATCGTCACCACGCCCTTGCCCATCATAGGGGTTGAGCTGAACGCCGGTGCCGCCCTCACCTGGGTAGTGACCGCCTATCTGCTGGCGGCCACTGCGGCCCTGCCCATCTATGGCAAGTTGAGCGACATGTTCGGCCGGGTACGCATGCTCAACATCGGTATCGGCCTGTTTCTGGCTGGATCAGTGGCCTGCGCCCTGGCCCAGGATCTGCCAACCCTGCTGGCCGCCCGCGTGCTGCAAGGATTGGGGGGCGGAGGGCTGATCGCGCTCGCCTTTACCGTGATCGCCGACTGTATTCCGCCACGGGAGGTGGGCAAGTATCAGGGGTATATCTCGGCGGTCTATGCGGTCTCCAGCATCGCAGGCCCGCTGCTCGGTGGCTATTTTACCGAGCAGCTCAGCTGGCGCTGGATCTTCTGGATCAATCTGCCTCTCGGTGCCATCGCCCTCTGGCTGGTGAACCGCAATCTGGGTCACCTCAATGTGCGTCGCCACAGCCGCTTCGACTGGAAGGGAGCGGCACTGCTCATTACGGTCACCACCCTCACCCTGTTGCTGCTCTCGCCGGAAGCGGCCTTGCCCGCCGTCTGGCTCGCGGCTGCGCTGGGGGCGGCCTTGTTGCTGCTCGTCCTGGCTGAGCGGCGGGCGCACGACCCCATACTGCCGGCCCACCTGGTGCGCCTGCCGGGTTATCTGGTGAGCGTGCTGCTGGCGCTGGCTTCGCAGTTGCTGATGTTTGCCGTGCTGGTCTACCTGCCGTTGCAGATGCAGTGGCAAAAGGGGATGAGCGCCAGTGACAGTGGCGAGATCATGGTGATCTTCATGGTCTGCATCACGGCGGGGCCTTCGTCGGCGGCAAGCTCATCGGTCGCACCGGTCACTACAAGCGTTTCGTGGTGGCAGGTTTTGCCCTGGCAGCGCTGGCCCTGTGGCAGATCCACTTCGACGTCTGGGCCAGACTGGGACTGGGGTTTGCCGGATTGGGGCTGGGTCTGGTGCTGCCGGCGCTGTCGGTGGTGGTGCAAAATGCCCTGCCGCGGGAAGATCGCGGCATCGGCATGTCCCTGTTCAACTTCGGCCGGGAGCTGGGTGGGGCGGTCGGTGTCGCCATCTGCGCCGTGTTGTTCCATGCCGCCCTGCCGGCAGGCAGCAGCCCCAATCTGGCCAGCCTGAGCCCGGCCGAACTGGCACCCGGTTTCAGCGCCACCTATATCGGCATGGCGCTGATCGCCACCGCCGCCCTGCTGGTCACCTTGCTGGCATTGAAGCGCCACGAGCTGGCCAGCAAGCACGTCTGATGGTTGCTATCGGATACAAAGAGGGCTCCCCGCGGGGAGCCCTCTTCATGGGATCAGGCAGGTGCCTTTCCTTCCGTGTCGTGGCCTTGTGCCACTCAGCCCACTCATCGGGCGTCGGGGCGGGAAGGTGACCTGACAGGCTCGGGTTGCTGGCGCTCGGCCTGGGCATCGAGTTCCTTGCCGAGGAAGTAGTTCAGGAAGGTGCGGATGACCGCGATGATGGCGAGGCGCACCAGCTCCTCCTTGCTGGGGGCCACCGTGGTGGCCAGGATGTCGGCAGCGAGCTGGAATTCCAGCGCCAGGATGAGCCAGCTGCCGAAGCAGAGGCGGATGCGGGGAAAGCCGGGCTCGTGATCCCGCACTCTGGCCGCCAGCCAGAGGGTCTTGCCAAGGCCGATGACCACGCATGCGATGGAGATGATCTCCAGCAGCAGCTGGAACAGCTCCACCCCGTGCATCATGCCCTCTTTCAGGCTCGCTATCTCGAACACTCGGGTTACCTCCCTGATTCAAAAGAGACACTTTTAACACGGCTTGGGGGCCGGTTCCAACTCAGAGTCTTCTGAGCATCATGGCTATCTGGTCGATGAGCTGACGAGCGGCAGGGCTGATGGCCGCCAGTTGGAAGTAGCCATGAATGACGCCATGCTGCCGCTGGCAAGTGGCATCGACGCCAGCCTGCACCAGCTTGCCATACAGGGCTTCCCCTTCGTCGCGCAGCGGATCATATTCCGCCGTGACGATATGGGTCGGCGGTAATCCTGACAGGGCGGGATGGTGGAGCGGGCTGGCTTCGGGATGGCTGGGGGGCAGGCTGCCCAGGTAGGCGTGAAAACCGCTTTCGAGCATGTCCCGGGTGATGAGGTAGTCGTCACCGAGATCGCGGTAGCTTTGGCTCTCGCAGAGGGCATCCAGCATGGGATAGAGAAGCAGCAGGGCCTTGGGCAAGGGGGCGCTGGCAGCCTTGAGCCGCAAGGTGGTGACCAGGGCGAGATGACCCCCTGCGCTGTCGCCGGCAATGGCGAGACGTGCCGGATCCCCATGCCATTTCTCCACCTCGGCCATGATGGCCCGTGTGGCGGCCAGCGCATCGTCGTGAGCCGCAGGATAGGTGTGTTCCGGGGCGAGGCGGGTGTGTACGGCGAAGATCAGGGTGCTGGCCCGGTTGCACAGCATCCGCATCTGGCGATCGTGGGTCTCGAAATCCCCGCTGACAAAACAGCCGCCGTGAAAATAGATCAGCACCGGATACGCGGGGTCCGGTTTGTCTGCGGGCCGATAGCAGCGGATGGCGTGGTGATCGGCCTGCCACTCTTCGATGGCGCCCACCTCTTCCCGCTCACCGCCCAACAGGGCAGAGGCTAGGTAGCCGTCACGGCGCGCCTGCCAGCTCAGCTGGCTCGCCTTGGGACGACCTGCGGCGATGAAGTCTGCCACCATGGCTGCGATGGCCGGTTCGAGTTGTTTTTCCATAAGACACCAATGACTGTATATAAAAACAGTCATTGTGCGCTTTTGGCCCGTGAGCGCAACCGGCGTTAGCTGAGGCAGCTCACAAAATCAGGCTTCAATCAGCACGAATTCAATCACATAGAGGGGCGGCAGTGCGGGGTAGATATCGCGGATCACATCTTTAAGCTCGGGGAGGGTCATGTTCTCCTGACGGGCGTGCTCGTCGCTCAGCGCCTCGAAGGCGACCGCCTTGACCGAGATGACCTCAATGGTGCCAAAAGGCTGGTGTTCCGGGTTGGTGAACAGGGCCAGGCGCTGGCCGGGCTGCCAGTTTGCCTCGCTCTCGTCGCGGATGGTGATGGTCTTTCGGCCAGCCTGGATGTCGGCGACAAAGCGGCTGAAGAAGGTGAATGCCGGGTAGGCCGGGGTGTGCTGGGCCATGTCGTCTCCGAAGGGCAAGGGGTGAGAGGGCGGCTCAGGCCGCGGCGGGCCCATTTTAGGAGGGGCGGGGGGAGCGTGCAGCACTTTTTACCCCGACATGTGAAGGGCGACCGACTGCGTTCACGGACCGGTAAAATGGCCGCAACTGAACCTGGATGTGAGATGATGCGGCCTCCTCTTTCTTGATATGTAACAAATCAAGGGGACGGGCTCTGTGGTCTGATGGCGTCCGGGGCCGGCCGTGGTTGACGTTGAACAAAAGGAGCAAGTGTGAATTCCGAGTTGATCTGGGTGCTCAGCATGCTGGTGGGTGCCATTCTCCTGTTTATTACCAACAAGGTACGCATGGACGTGGTCGCCTTGTTGATCATCATCCTGTTCGTGTTGAGCGGCACCCTGACCCTGCCGCAGGCGCTGGCAGGATTCAGCGATCCCAACGTCATTCTGATTGCCGCCCTGTTCGTGGTGGGGGAGGGGCTGGTGCGTACCGGCATCGCCTATCAGGTGGGAGATGCCCTGGTGAAGGTGGCCGGCAGCAGCGAAACCCGCATGCTGGTGCTGCTGATGGTGGCGGTGGCGACCCTGGGGGCCGTGATGAGTTCGACCGGGGTGGTGGCCATCTTCATCCCCGTGGTGCTGAGCGTGGCGAACCGGATGGGGATCCCGGCGGGCAGACTGATGATGCCGCTCGGCTTTGCCGGCCTTATCAGCGGCATGATAACGCTGGTGGCAACCCCTCCCAACATGGTGGTGAACAGTGAACTGATGCGCCACGACATCCAGGGGTTCGGCTTCTTCGGCTTCACTCCCATGGGTGTCATCATTCTGGGGATGGGGATCCTCTACATGCTGCTGATGCGCAACCGTCTGGTGCGTGAAGGGGAAGAGGGCAAGGGCAAGCAGATGGGACGCAGCACCATGCGAGATCTCATCCGTGACTACCGGCTGGCCGGGCGAGCACGCCGACTGGCGATCCGGCCCGACTCCCCCCTGATCGGCCAGACCCTGGACGAGCTGCAATTGCGTGCCCGCTTCGGGGCCAACGTCATCGGGATGGAGCGCTGGCGCAAGTTCAGGCGGGTGATGGTCAGTGTCACCGGGGTGACCGAGTTCCAGGCCAAGGACGTGCTGCTCATCGACATGTCGGATCCCGAGGTGGATGTGCGGGAGTTTTGCAGCGAGGCGCGGCTCGAGCCCATGATATTGCGCGGGGAGTATTTCTCCGATCAGGCGCGGGAGGTGGGCATGGCGGAGGTCTCCCTCATCCCCGGCTCCCGGCTGCTCGGCAAGAGCATCCGCGAGGTGACCTTCCGTTCCCGTTACGGTCTGAGTGTGGTGGGGATCCGCCGGGATGGAGAGGCGCTGACCGGCAAGCTGGTGGACGAGGCGCTGCAGATGGGGGATACCCTGCTGGTGGTGGGGAACTGGAGCCTCATTCGTCAGTTGCAGACCCATCATCGCGATTTTCTGCTGCTGGGCCTGCCTGCGGAAGTGGACGAGATGGCGCCGGCCCGCAGCCAGGCCATCCACGCCCTGATTGCCCTCGGGGTCATGATAGTGCTGATGGTGACGGATCCCGTGCCCAACGTCATCGCGGCGCTCATCGCCTGCCTGCTGATGGGCAAGTTCCGCTGCATCGATCTGGAGAGTGCCTACAAGTCCATCCACTGGCCGACCCTGATCCTCATCGTGGGCATGTTGCCCTTTGCCCTTGCATTGCAGCAGACCGGCGGGGTGGATCTCATCGTCGGCGCGCTCATCTCGGCAGTGGGGGAGATGGGCCCCAGGGTGATGCTGGCCAGCCTCTTCGCGCTCTGTGCCGTCATCGGGCTCTTCATCTCCAACACGGCGACGGCGGTGCTGATGGCGCCCATCGCGCTGGGGACGGCCCATCAGATGGGGGTCTCGCCTTATCCCTTTGCCATGACCATCGCCATCGCCGCCTCGGCAGCCTTCATGACGCCGGTCTCGTCGCCGGTCAACACCCTGGTGCTGGGCCCGGGCAACTACAAGTTCATGGATTTCGTGCGCATCGGCGTGCCCTTCACCTTGCTGGTGATGGTGGTCAGCGTCATCGCCATCCCCTGGTTCTTCCCGTTCTGACGACAGCAAACGATATGGCGGCCTGCGGGCCGCCTTTTTATTGCCCGCAGCGCTCTGCGAGATGAAAAGGGCGGCATCACGCCGGAGCAGGACATAGCGCCGTCGCAGAGGAGAGCACAAGGCTCAGCCGTTGAGACATGAGGTGGCGTTGCAGGCGTGCGATGGCGTGGAGAGGGGAAGAAGAGCGGCAAACGCCGGATACAAAAAAACCAGCCTGAGCTGGTCTGTTTGGTACTGCTTTCGATGGTGCGGAAGGAGAGACTCGAACTCTCACGCCTAGGGCGCCAGAACCTAAATCTGGTGCGTCTACCAATTTCGCCACTTCCGCAAGAATAATGGTGGCTATGACGGGATTCGAACCTGTGACCCCCGCATTATGAGTGCGATGCTCTAACCAACTGAGCTACATAGCCGTCTTGTGCACGACTTGCGTCGAATACAAGCAAAAATGGCTGGGGCACTAGGATTCGAACCTAGGTATGGCGAGATCAAAACCCGCTGCCTTACCGCTTGGCGATGCCCCAACAGTGTTCTTTGCAATCGGATGATTGAAGGAACGTTTTTCAAACATGGTGGCTATGACGGGATTCGAACCTGTGACCCCCGCATTATGAGTGCGATGCTCTAACCAACTGAGCTACATAGCCGTTTGTTGTCAACCACAAACGTGGAAGAGAACAGAAAAATGGCTGGGGTACTAGGATTCGAACCTAGGGATGGCGAGATCAAAACCCGCTGCCTTACCGCTTGGCGATACCCCAACAGCGATGCCTGACAGAGACCATCAAACATCATTCAAAAAATGGCTGGGGTACTAGGATTCGAACCTAGGGATGGCGAGATCAAAACCCGCTGCCTTACCGCTTGGCGATACCCCAACAGTGATGCCTGACAGAGACCATCAAACATCATTCAAAAAATGGCTGGGGTACTAGGATTCGAACCTAGGGATGGCGAGATCAAAACCCGCTGCCTTACCGCTTGGCGATACCCCAACTAGAGATGGTGGCTATGACGGGATTCGAACCTGTGACCCCCGCATTATGAGTGCGATGCTCTAACCAACTGAGCTACATAGCCAACCGTGCTTCCAGTGAGTCGTTGCCTCGTCACTGTGCGGCCGGAATTATGCGTATCTGGCTCTGGGGCGTCAACCCTTTTTTTGTTTGAAAAAACGAATTTGGGTGCGTTTGGCGAGTTATTGGCCGCTGTCGTGCAAAAGCCCAACAATCTGGTTTTTTTTACGACATTCGCACCCAGATCGCGCCTCTGGCCAGATAAAAAAGAGGCCAGCAAATGCTGGCCTCTCATGGGGTTAGACGTTGAACAGGAAGTTCATGATATCGCCATCCTTGACGATGTAGTCTTTCCCTTCCGCGCGCATCTTGCCTGCTTCCTTGGCGCCTTGCTCACCCTTGTAGGTGATAAAGTCGTCGAAGGCGATGGTCTGGGCGCGAATAAAGCCTTTTTCGAAGTCGGTGTGGATCTTGCCAGCGGCCTGCGGGGCGGTGGCGCCTACCGGAATGGTCCAGGCGCGCACTTCTTTCACACCGGCGGTGAAGTAGGTCTGCAACTTGAGCAGCTCGTATCCGGAGCGGATCACCCGGTTCAGGCCCGGCTCCTCGATGCCCAGATCCGCCATGAACTCGGCGCGGTCTTCGTCGTCCAGCTCGGCGATGTCCGCCTCGATGGCGCAGCAGACGACCACGACAACGGCGTTTTCGGCGGCGGCTATCTCACGGACCTGATCCAGGTAGGGGTTGTTCTCGAAGCCATCTTCCGCCACGTTGGCGATGTACATGGTGGGTTTGAGGGTCAGGAAGTTGAGGTGGCTGACGGCGTCCAGCTCATCCTTGTCCAGCTTCATGCCGCGGATCATCTGGCCGTTTTCCAGGGCAACCTTGATCTTCTCCAGCACTTCCACTTCCAGCTTGGCATCCTTGTCGCCGCCCTTGGCACGCTTGGACTGGCGATTGATGGCGCGCTCGCAGGCATCCAGGTCGGAGAGGGCCAGCTCGGTGTTGATCACCTCGATGTCGTCGGCCGGGGAGACCTTGCCCGCCACGTGGACGATGTTCTCGTCCTCGAAGCAGCGCACCACGTGACCGATGGCTTCGGTTTCACGGATGTTGGCGAGGAACTGGTTGCCAAGGCCTTCGCCCTTGGAGGCACCGGCCACCAGGCCGGCGATGTCCACGAACTCCATGGTGGTCGGCACGACACGCTGCGGATTGATGATGGCCGCCAGCTGGTCGAGGCGAGGATCCGGCATGGGGACCACACCCGTGTTCGGCTCAATGGTGCAGAACGGGAAGTTGGCGGCTTCGATGCCGGCCTTGGTCAGCGCATTGAACAGGGTGGATTTGCCTACATTGGGCAGGCCCACGATACCGCATTTAAAACCCATGGATTGTTACCTTGTTGGTGGATGCTTCAAGGGGCCGCGCGGGCGGCCCGTGTCGTGTTGCTTGACCCCGAGGCGAGGGATCTCGCCAGGGGGCCGGTCATCTTGAACTGCCTGGCGATGCAGGCTGAAGGCCTAGACTTTCTCGGCCTTGAAACTGTGCAGGCGATTCATGGCCTTGGTCATGTCCTGCTTGAACAGGATGTCGGTGGCGCGCAGGGACTCGTCCAGCGCGGCCTCGATCAGACTCTGCTCACTGCTGGGCGCCTTGGTCAGCACGAAGCCGGCGACCAGCTCCTTGGCGCCCGGATGGCCGATGCCAAGGCGCAGCCGGAAGAAGTTATTGTTGTTGCCCATCCTGGCGATGATGTCCTTGAGGCCGTTATGGCCGCCGTGACCGCCCCCTTGCTTGAACTTGGCGATGCCGGGAGGCAGGTCCAGCTCATCGTGGGCCACCAGCATGGCTTCCGGCTCGATCTGGTAGAAGCGGGCGAGCGCGGCCACCGCCTTGCCGGAGAGGTTCATGTAGGTGTTCGGGATGAGCAGCCGCACATCCTGGCCATCCACCTGGA
This sequence comes from Aeromonas sp. ASNIH8, assembly GCF_002919855.1. Taxonomy (NCBI): domain Bacteria; kingdom Pseudomonadati; phylum Pseudomonadota; class Gammaproteobacteria; order Aeromonadales; family Aeromonadaceae; genus Aeromonas; species Aeromonas sp. ASNIH8. Next base: position 25,836 of record NZ_PQLN01000026.1, read on the forward strand.
TGCGGGCGGTGTGGCCGAAGAACTTGGGCTCTTCGCGCAGGCTGACGTTGTGCCAGCGTGCCAGTTGCTCCACATACCAGGCGCCCGCATTGTGGCGGGTCTTGGCATATTCGGGGCCGGGATTACCCAGCCCGACAATCAGTTTGATTTGACTTGTCACGCTTGATGTCTTCACTCGCTACTTGCCATGGGCGGATGACCCGGGGCAATGGGACGCAATATTCTAGCCGCCGAGTGGCGATCACTCAACCAAAGTGCGGCAAGGTCGGGGAAAAGCCGGACAGAAGGGCTCGGGTGGGGTGGCTCGTCCGAGGTTTTCGTCTCTTGCCGAGTGGAGGCTGGCGGCTGGCGCCAGGCACCCAAAAAAACAAAAACCGCCATTCGGCGGTTTTTGTCACAACAGGGTCTATCAATGCTCGAACATGGCAGAGATGGACTCTTCGTTGCTGATGCGGCGAATCGCTTCGGCCAGCACGGAGGAGAGGGTCAGCTGCTTGACCTTGCCGACTGCCTTCATCTCCGGGGTGAGCGGGATGGAGTCGGTGATGATCAGCTCGTCGATGACCGAATTCTTGATGTTTTCAACGGCGGTGCCGGAGAAGACAGGGTGGGTCGCATAGGCGAACACGCGCTTGGCACCACGCTCTTTCAGCGCTTCGGCCGCTTTGCACAGGGTGCCGCCGGTGTCGATCATGTCGTCGACGATGACGCAGTCACGACCGGCTACGTCGCCGATCAGGTGCATGACCTGGGAGACGTTCGGACGGGGACGACGCTTGTCGATGATGGCGATGTCGGTGTCGTCCAGCAGCTTGGCGATGGCACGGGCACGGACTACGCCGCCGATGTCCGGTGACACGACCACGGGGGATTCGAGGTTCTTGGCCTTCATGTCTTCCAGCAGCACCGGGCTGCCGAACACGTTGTCGACGGGGACGTCGAAGAAGCCCTGGATCTGCTCGGCATGCAGGTCAACGGTCAGCACACGGTCCACACCCACGCTGGAGAGGAAGTCGGCGACGACCTTGGCGGTGATGGGCACACGGGCGGAGCGGACGCGGCGGTCCTGACGGGCATAACCAAAGTAGGGGATAACGGCAGTGATACGGCCAGCTGAAGCACGACGCAGTGCATCCACCATGACGATCAATTCCATCAAATTGTCGTTGGTCGGGGCACAGGTGGATTGAATGATGAAGATATCGCCACCGCGTACATTCTCGTTGATCTGTACGCTGATCTCGCCGTCGCTAAAGCGACCTACGGCAGCATTGCCGAGTTTGATAAACAGGCGATCTGCGATCTTCTGGGCTAGTTCCGGCGTTGCGTTACCAGCAAACAGCTTCATGTCAGGCACGGTTTGAAACCTCGGGGTTGCATCCAGTATGTGGGGAGTCTGATTTTAGACCCGTATCGTTTGGGGGCAAACGATTTAGCAAGATGACGGACAAGGTCTCTGGGCGATGTCGAGGATGGCGTCTCATCACCCGCAGGGTGGGTGGACGGGAATCCACCTTGAGCGCCATCGCGTCAGATTGGCCCAAGACACATCGACGAGGTCAACACCTCCCGATACGGCCTCAACAAGGAGAGAGTTGGCTGGGGTACTAGGATTCGAACCTAGGAATGGCGAGATCAAAACCCGCTGCCTTACCGCTTGGCGATACCCCAATCACTGACTTGTTGCAAAGTGGCGAAGAGTGGTGATATGTTCTCGCCCTTGGCGACAAACCCATCCCAGCCTTCCGGCACTTTGGCCAACACCTTCCGAGCAGCCATTTCGTCTTCAAATTGAGCAAAGACGCAGGCGCCAGTGCCCGTCATTCTTGACGGCGCGTATTCTAGCAACCAGCCGAGCGCATTGGCAACCTCGGGGTGGCGCTTTTTCACCAGCAATTCGCAATCGTTTTTCCACTCCCCTTCCAGCAGATTGCCCAGGGTCATCTTGGGGGTGTCGCGAGGCAGTTCCGGATCCTGAAACACGGCCGCCGTTGCCACATGGCAGTCGGGCTTGAGCACCAGATACCAGGCAGCGGGCACCTCGACCGGTTGCAGTCGCTCGCCCACTCCTTCTGCAAAGGCGGCCCGGCCGCGCACGAACACCGGCACGTCGGCGCCGAGCTGCACGCCGAGCTGCGCCAGCTCATCCTCGCCGAGGCCCGCCTGCCAGAGATGGTTCAGGGCCACGAGCGTGGTGGCGGCATCGGACGAGCCCCCGCCGATGCCGCCGCCCATGGGCAGCACCTTCTCCAGCCGGATATGGGCCCCCTGGGGGCTCGGCAGCCTGGTTTGCAGCAGGCGGGCGGCGCGGATGATGAGGTTCTGTTCATCGGGCACGCCGGGAATGGCGGGGCTCAGGGTGAGCTGGTCGCTACCCGGGATCACCTCGAACTCCAGCCAGTCGCCGTGGCTGAGGAAGATGAACAGGGTCTGCAGCTCGTGATAGCCGTCGGGGCGGCGGCCGTTGACGTGCAGGAAGAGGTTGAGCTTGGCCGGGGCGGGCCAGCGGATCTGGCCAGGCTTCATCATGGTGCTGTGCTCCTGCGCCATCACTGTGCCAGCGTCCACTGGTTGATCTGCAACTTGAGGCGGCTCTCCTGGCCCGTCATGGTCAGCAGGTGCGGCAGGCGGTAGCCGTCCTGGTCCCGGTAATCGCCGTAGAGGATCTGCCACTGGCCATCGCGCACACTGGCGAGGCTGGCGTCGGGATTGAGCTCGAACTCGGCGTTGCCCGGCAGCCCCTTGATCCACTCCGGCAGCCCGGCCACCGGAATGTGCCAGCCGGTGAGCTGGTAGACGAGCGCCTCGGCATCCTGGCTCTGGTGCAGCCTGCCGTCGTTGTCGAGCAGGGTCACCTCGCCCCCGGTGCGGGAGAGCTCCAGGATATGGGTGCCGATCAGGCTGGTGAGGTTGAGGCGGTAGTCGTCGCCGTTCTGCTGCCAGTTGAGGCGGGCGCTGCCCTTCTGGCGGGCGGTGATGATGGCCATCTTGCCCGACAACTGCCAGTGTGTGAGGCGTTCGAGGCGGGCGCGCTCCTGCTGCCAGTTGACCTGATCCCGCTGGGGTTGGGTGGTGGTACAGCCCGCCAGCACCAGCAGGCAGGCGAGGGAGAAGATACGCAACAACAAGGTGGAGCTCCGCAGATGAGGTTTGCGACAGTATAAGGGGCGGCCGTATTGCTTTTAAAGACTTACCCTTTCTCGTACAATTGTCGGCCTCTACACCCTGTGCATGAAACGATCATCACCCACCCATGAGTCTGCTTGCCCTCGGAATCAACCACAACACCGCCAGTGTCGCCTTGCGGGAGCGGGTCGCCTTTGGCCCGGACCGCATCGATCGCGCCCTGCGTGAGCTGGTGGAGCAGCCTGGCGTCAGCGAGGCGGTGATCGTCTCCACCTGCAACCGCACTGAGCTCTATTGCAGCCTGGAGCAGGGGCAGGGGGAGCAGGTGCTGAACTGGTTGCAGCGGTTCCACGCGCTGGAGGCGAGCGAGGTGCTCTCCGCCATCTACCGGCACCAGGACGAGGAAGCGGTGCGGCACCTGATGCGGGTGGCCTGCGGCCTCGACTCCCTGGTGCTCGGGGAGCCGCAGATCCTGGGGCAGATCAAGCAATCCTACGCCCACGCCCAGCAGGCGGATGCGGTGAAAGGATCCCTGGAGCGCCTGTTCCAGAAATCCTTCTCGGTGGCCAAACGGGTGCGCACTGACACCGAGATCGGCGCCAGCGCGGTGTCGGTAGCCTTCGCCGCCGTGAGCCTGGCCCGCCGTATCTTCTCCGATCTCTCCCAGACCAAGGTGCTGCTGGTGGGCGCCGGCGAAACCATCGAACTGGTGGCCCGCCATCTGCGCGAGCAGAGCGTGACCCGGATGATGGTGGCGAACCGCACCCTGCAACGGGCCCAGTTGCTGGCAGAGGAGTTCGGTGCCCAGGTAATGACGCTCGAAGAGATCCCGGACTACCTGCACGAGGCGGACATCGTCATCAGCTCCACCGCCAGCCCCCTTCCCATCCTCGGCAAGGGCATGGTGGAGCGGGCGCTGAAGGCCCGCCGCTTCAGGCCCATGTTCCTGGTGGACATCGCCGTGCCGCGTGACATCGAGGCCGAGGTGGACGAGCTCTCCGACGCCTACCTCTACACGGTGGACGACCTGCAGGGCATCATCGAGCAGAACCTCGAGACCCGCAAGCGGGCGGCCGCCGAGGCGGAGCTCATCGTCCAGGAAGAGCGCGACGACTTCATGGGCTGGTATCGCAGCCAGCACTCGGTGGATCTCATCCGCGATTACCGTCACCAGTCCCAGCAGGTGGCCGATGAAGAGCTGCAGCGCGCCCTGCTGGCCCTGCAACAGGGCGAGAATGCCGAGCAGGCCCTCAGGGCCATGGCGCACCGCCTCACCAACAAGTTGATCCACGCACCGACCCAGGCCCTGCGCCAGGCCGCCGCCCAGGGGGATGCCCACAAGCTGGCCCAGCTGCGTCAGGTGCTGGGATTGTCACAAGAATCATAGTGTTGGGGCGGCCCCTTGGCCGTCCCGTCCTCCATCGAGAATCCAAGAGTCATGAACCCGTCATTGATCAGAAAGCTGGAAGGCCTCATCGAGCGCCACGAAGAAGTACAGGCCCTGCTCGGCGAGCCCGGGGTGGCCTCGGATCAGGACAGATACCGTGCCCTGACCCGGGAATATGCCCAGCTGGAAGACATAGTCCACGCCTTCCAGCGTTTCCGTCAGGCCGAAGAGAACCTAGAGACCACCCGGCTGATGCTGGAGGAGGAGGATGCCGACCTGCGCGAGATGGCGCAGGAGGAGCTGCCGCTCGCCAAGGCGGCCTTCGAGGAGCAGGAGCAGGCGCTGCAGGTGATGCTGCTGCCGCGGGATCCCAAGGATGACAACAACTGCTATCTGGAGATCCGCGCCGGCGCCGGTGGTGACGAGGCGGCCATCTTCGCGGGGGATCTGTTCCGCATGTATTCCCGCTACGCCGAGCGCCAGGGCTGGCGTGTCTCCATCGTCAGCTGCAACGAGGGCGAGCACGGCGGCTACAAGGAGGTGATCGCCAAGGTGGACGGCGAGCACGTCTACGGCCGCCTCAAGTTCGAATCCGGCGGTCACCGGGTGCAGCGGGTGCCGGAGACCGAGTCCCAGGGCCGGGTGCACACCTCCGCCTGCACAGTCGCCGTGCTGCCGGAAGTGCCGGAGGCCGAGCAGATCGAAATCAACCCCTCGGAGCTGAAGATCGACACCTTCCGCGCCTCCGGGGCCGGCGGCCAGCACGTCAACAAGACCGACTCGGCCATCCGCATCACCCACCTGCCCACCGGCCTGGTGGTGGAGTGCCAGGACGAGCGCTCCCAGCACAAGAACCGCGCCAAGGCGATGTCGGTGCTCTCGGCCCGCCTGCAGGCGGCCGAGGACGAGCGCCACCGCGCCGCCGAGCAGAGCACCCGCCGCAACCTGGTGGGCTCCGGGGATCGCTCCGAGCGCATCCGCACCTACAACTACCCCCAGGGACGCCTCTCCGAGCACCGGATCAACCTCACCCTGTATCGCCTGGGCGAAATCCTGGAGGGAGATCTGGACTGCGTGATCACCCCCCTGGTGCAGGAGTATCAGGCGGATCAGCTCGCCTCCCTGGCCGAGAGCAACTGATGCAGATCCAGCAGGCCCGTGCCCATATCATGGCGACCCTGGCCTCCGGGGAATCCCCCCGCGCCGACGCCGATGCCCTGCTCTGCCATCTGCTGGAGTGCCGGCGCGGCTACCTGATGACCTGGCCGGAGCGCGAGCTCGATGCCGCCCAGCAGGCGACCCTGGCGGGCTGGCTGGCGCGCCGCCTCCAGGGCGAACCCATCGCCCACCTCATCGGCGAGCGGGAGTTCTGGTCCCTGCCGCTGAAAGTGAGCCCGGCCACTCTGATCCCGCGCCCGGATACCGAGGTGCTGGTGGAGCAGGCGCTGGCGCGCCTGCCAGCAGGCCCCTGCGCCCTGCTGGATCTCGGCACAGGGACCGGCGCCATCGCGCTCGCGCTCAAGTCCGAGCGACCGGATGCCGATGTATGGGCCGTGGACAGGATGCCGGAGGCCGCCGCCCTGGCCCGCGCCAACAGCGCCGCGCTGGGCTTGCCCGTCACGGTGCGGGACGGCAGCTGGTTCGAGCCGCTCTCGGGTGCTCCGCGCTTTGCGATGATCGTCTCCAACCCGCCCTACATCGACGGGGCGGATCCTCATCTCGACGAGGGGGACGTGCGCTTCGAGCCCCGCTCCGCCCTGGTGGCGGACGAGCAGGGGCTGGCGGACATCCGCCTCATCGTGGCAGGCGCACCTGCCCACCTGGTTCCCGGTGGCTGGCTCCTGCTGGAGCACGGCTGGGAGCAGGGGGCATTGGTGCGTCAACTCCTGTTGCAGCAAGGCTACGACCAGGTGGAAACCGTGCGCGATTACGGTGATAACGAGCGAGTGACCCTGGGGCGGCTGGCTCGTTGACGATGACGGGCGGGCTCTTCCCGCCCCCGTGCAAGGAAATGTTATGTATGTTGTGCTCAAGCATCTGCACCTCGCCCTGATAGCCGGGGCCGTGCTGATGTTTATCCTGCGCTTTTACTGGTCGCAGACCGGCTCCGCCCTGGCGGGGGCCCGTACCCTCAGGGTGAGCGGCTGGCTCAACGGCCTGGTGGTGCTCTCCGGCGTGCTGTTGTGCATGGTGCTGGACCTCAACCCCCTCAACAACGCCATTCCCTGGCTCAGCGAGAAGCTGACCGCGGTGCTGGTGGTGATGTTTCTGGCCATGATGGCCCTGCGCCTGGCGCGCAGCAACGGCATCCGCTGGTTTGCCTTCCTGGGCGCCCTGGGGTGGATCTTCTTTATCGCCAAGCTGGCGGTACAAAAGCAGGCCAGCCTGTTCGGTTAGGGATGACGACGATGATACGCGTGGACGAATGGACCGATTTCGAAGCCCATGACATCGCCGAGCTGGCGCTGTCGGTGAGCGACGAGATCCGGGGACAGGGTGGGAGCGGGGAGGCCGAGCTGGCCCGCCTCGATGCCTGGCTGGACGAGGCGATTGCCGAGGGGGACTGCGACGAGGTGCGCCGCCAGCTGCTGCAGGGGTTCTACCAGACCCTGGGGTTTCGCGGCGACTGGCAGGATTACTTCTCGGCGGCCAACTGCGACCTGAACCAGGTGCTGGCAAGGCGCAAGGGGATCCCGGTCAGCCTCGGCATCCTCATCATCCAGCTGGGTCGCAAGATAGGGCTGGATGTGGAGGGGATCTGCTTCCCCGGCCACTTCCTGCTGAGCTTCGCCGGCCTGGAAGGGGAGGTCTATGTGGACCCCTTCAATGGGGACGAGCTGAGCCGGCACCGCATCGAGCTGCTGCTGCGCGGCGCCCTCGGCAACCTGGCGAGCCTGAGCGACGACCACCTGCAGCCATCGGGGCAGTGGGAGATCATCGAACGGTTGCTCAACGTCAGCAAGGGGGCCCTGCTGCGGGAGGAGCGGATGACGGAGGCGCTGCGCTGCAGCGAGCTGCTGCTGCGCATGAAACCCGGCGATCCGCTGGAGACGCGGGATCGGGGCTTCATCTACGAGCAGCTCGATTGCCCGCGCTTCGCCGCCGACGATTTCGAGTACTTTATTGAACAATGCCCCGACGATCCCGTGGCCGACGTGCTGAAAACCCAGCTGGCCAGTCTGGATCTGAGCCCCAAGCCACTCCATTGAGGGGGCTGGGAAATCAAGCGGAAGAATATCGAGGCCGCCGTGCCCAGGGCACAGCGGCCGGATGTGGATTCAAGCCCCGAGCCCTTTTACCTAAGGAAGCCTGAGATGGAACAGAAGAATATCAAGATCAACCAGATCGACGTCGCCAACGACAAGCCCTTCGTGCTGTTCGGCGGCATGAACGTGCTGGAGTCCCGCGACATGGCGATGGCGGTGTGCGAGAAGTACGTGGAAGTGACCAGCAAGCTGGGCATCCCGTTCGTGTTCAAGGCGAGCTGGGACAAGGCCAACCGTTCCTCCATCCACTCCTATCGTGGCCCGGGTCTGGAAGAGGGGATGAAGATCTTCCAGGAGCTGAAAGCGACCTTCGGCATGCCGGTGATCTCAGACCTGCACGAGCCCCATCAGGCCAAGCCGGTGGCGGAGGTGGTCGACGTCATCCAGCTGCCCGCCTTCCTGGCGCGCCAGACCGATCTGGTGGAGGCTATGGCCCGCACCGGCAACGTCATCAACATCAAGAAGCCGCAGTTCCTGAGCCCGAGCCAGATGAAGAACATCACCGACAAGTTCGAGGAGTGCGGCAACGATCGCCTTATCCTGTGCGAACGCGGCGTCAACTTCGGCTATGACAACCTGGTGGTGGACATGCTGGGTCTGGGCGTCATGAAGAAGAGCACGGGTGGCTACCCCGTCATCTTCGACGTGACCCACTCCCTGCAGTGCCGTGACCCCCTGGGCGCCGCCTCCGGTGGTCGCCGCGAGCAGGTGGCCGAGCTGGCCCGTGCCGGCATGGCGGTGGGCCTGGCAGGCCTGTTCATCGAATCCCACCCGGATCCCAAGGTCGCCCGCTGCGACGGTCCGAGCGCCCTGCCGCTGGAGAAGCTGGAAGGCTTCCTCAAGCAGATGAAGGCCATCGACGATCTGGTCAAGGGCTTCGAGCCCCTCGATACTTCGGTCTGATCCAGGCTTAGGTTGAAAAATGCCCCGCTCTGCGGGGCATTTTTATTTCTTCCGTCTTCACATGGCGCCGCTTCATGGTCATTACTGCAAGGTTGCTGTGGTGTTAATGATGTTAAATATATTGTGTGATTGATGTCGCTAAATTGATTCTTATAACGTGTGAAAGTGCCGCCGTCGGAATGGCGAAATGGCATGAACCGGGTGAGAGGTGTGAACTGTCTCGCCGCGGATCCCTGCACGCGTTTTTTGCCATCGCCCGTGTCAATTAATTAACAGGACGTTGAGCATGCACAAGAAAATAGTCAGCAGCCTCTACTTTCAGGTGATATTGGCCATCACCATCGGAATATTGCTGGGGCACTTCTATCCGAGCCTGGGCGCCGATATGAAACCCCTCGGCGATGGTTTCGTGAAATTGATCAAGATGATCATTGCCCCCGTTATTTTCTGTACCGTGGTGACGGGGATCGCCGGCATGGAGAGCATGAAGGCAGTCGGCAAGACGGGGGCCATCGCGCTCATCTATTTCGAGGTGGTGAGCACCCTGGCGCTGATCATCGGCCTGTGCGTGGTCAACCTGCTGCAACCCGGGGTCGGCATGAACGTGGACCCCTCCTCGCTGGATGCCAGCGCCATCTCCGCCTATGCGGAGCAGGCTCAGTCACAGGGCATCGTCGCCTTCCTGCTGGACGTGATCCCGGCCAGCGTGATCGGCGCCTTTGCCAGCGGCAATATTCTCCAGGTGCTGCTGTTTGCGGTGCTGTTTGGTTTTTCCCTGCATCATATCGGTGAGAAGGGTAAGGCTATTTTCAATATCATCGACGGCTTCTCCCAGGTTATTTTCGGGATCATCAACATGATCATGAAATTGGCACCTGTCGGGGCATTTGGTGCCATGGCGTTTACCATAGGAAAATATGGCATCGGCTCCCTGGTACAGCTCGGGCAATTGATCGCCAGCTTCTATCTGACCTGTCTGCTGTTTATTTTCCTGGTGCTTGGCAGTATCGCCAAGGCAAATGGCTTCAGCATAGTGCGCTTTATTTCCTACATCCGGGAAGAGCTGCTGATCGTGCTCGGCACTTCCTCATCGGAATCCGTATTGCCGCGCATGCTGGTGAAGATGGAGGCGCTCGGCTGCAAGAAGTCGGTGGTGGGCCTGGTGATCCCGACCGGTTACTCCTTCAACCTGGACGGCACCTCCATCTACCTGACCATGGCCGCCGTCTTCATCGCCCAGGCGACCAACACCCCGCTGGACTTGTTCCATCAGCTCACTCTGCTGGTGGTGCTGCTCATCTCCTCCAAGGGGGCGGCCGGGGTCACGGGCAGCGGCTTCATCGTGCTGGCGGCGACCATCTCGGCGGTGGGACATCTGCCGCTGGCCGGGCTGGCGCTGATCCTCGGGATTGATCGCTTCATGTCGGAGGCGCGCGCCCTGACCAACCTCATCGGCAACGGGGTGGCGACCCTGGTGGTAGCTCGTTACTGCGATCAGCTCGACGAGGCCACCATGCAGGACGCCCTGGCGAAACCCGTGGTGGCAAGGCCGGTGGACCTGCGAAGCTGAGCCAGGTTCCGGCGGTGATCATCACCCATGAAAAAACGGCCCGAGGGGGCCGTTTTTTTATCTCTTTACGCAGGGCGCCTTACAGGCTCTGGGTGAAGGTGCGGGTGACCACGTCACGCTGCTGCTCCGGGGTCAGGGCGTTGAAACGCACGGCGTAACCGGAGACGCGGATGGTGAGCTGCGGGTATTTTTCCGGGTTGGCGATGGCGTCTTCCAGGGTTTCGCGGCGCAGTACGTTGACGTTCAGGTGCTGACCCCCTTCGACCACAGGCTCTTGCTGAACCGGCAGTTCACGGTATTCGAATTGACCCAGGTCGGAGAGGCTGACTTCCTGATCGGCGGCAAAGCTGTCGCCCTTGGCGCAGATGCAGCGAGCCTGTTGTTTCTCTTCGTCCAGCAGCCAGAAAGAGTTCAGCAGAGCGGCGTTGGCGGACTGGGTGATTTGGATGCCCTTGATCATGGTATGACTCCTCATAGGAAAGCGGATTCAACGGTAAGCACATTACCCTGATGTTTTTAAACCACCTCTTGGAAGGAATGATTTAACGGGGCCTTGCCTTACACCTTTACTTCGTTGGGGCCATATATACCACGACGGTAATATTACGAAAATTGATCCAAATCAATAAAACCCCATTTTGCACGCATTAAAAGGGATTAAATCATTGAGTTGAATCAAAAACAGATCATTTTTCTGTTTTTGTAAGATATATGAATTATGCATTTTTTATTATTCATATCTAGTAATTTAACTACACCTTTAGGGTTTATTTCTGGCGTCAGCGAAAACCGGCCTGCCCATGAGGCTTGTCCGAAGGACATCCTGTTATTCCTGTGTCGACGCAGCCCCGGTCATTGCCCGTGAACGCCGCCGCCACTTCCCAGGCTGGCCAGGCTGAGCCTGACCTCCATGCGGTTGCGTCTTGGGGGCGAGGACCCTATCCTGAGCCCCTTGCTCTATTGACCGAGGAGATAGCGGTGCCAAGCTGGACAGAAGGCGGGGAGTGGGGAGAGGGAGAGGCTGGCATGCCAGCCAGGATGGAAGGAGTGGATTCGCAACGAGAGGAGACGGGTGTGCTGACCTGGAAAGATGTGATTGGTTCGGAGAAAGAGCAGGCGTATTTCATGGACACCCTGGCCACCGTCAGGGCCGAGCGGGAGGCGGGCAAGGTGATCTATCCCCCGGCGACCGAGGTATTCAATGCCTTCAAACTGACCGAGCTGGATGACGTCAAGGTGGTGATTCTGGGGCAGGATCCCTATCACGGCCCGGACCAGGCGCACGGCCTCTGTTTCTCCGTCTTGCCCGGAGTGCGCACGCCGCCGTCCCTCGTCAACATCTACAAGGAGATGCAGCGGGATCTGCCGGGTTTTGTCACACCCAATCACGGATTCCTGGAATCCTGGGCCAGACAGGGAGTGCTGCTGCTCAATACGGTGCTGACGGTCCAGGCGGGCATGGCGCACTCTCACGCCCACCTGGGGTGGGAGACCTTTACCGATCGGGTCATCGAGCGGATCAATGCCCATTGCCAGGGAGTTGTCTTCCTGCTGTGGGGCGCTCATGCCCAGAAGAAAGGGCGCTTCATCGACCGGTCGCGCCACCATGTGCTGAGCGCCCCCCATCCCAGCCCGCTCTCTGCCCATCGCGGTTTCATCGGTTGCGGCCACTTCTCCGAGGCCAATCGCCTGCTGGTCCAGCAAGGACGCAGTCCCATCGACTGGCTCTCGGTCTGCGCCGATCCGGCGGCCTGACGCCGTGCATGCACAGGGGAAATGGTGTCCCCTGTGCCTCCTGTGGTGAGAGGCTGGTGCAGCCGCTGTCTGCATCCGACTTGATTGAGTGCAAAGTTCAGGCAATAAATGACCGTATACTCGAGACAGACGTTTTCTCATTTCAGTGCAAGGAGTGCCCATGTTATCCAGTCTGCATAAGGACCACCTCAACATCACCCGGTTGCTGACGCTGCTCAAGCAAAAGCTGGCGGCCATTCGCAATGAGCAGCCGGTCAGCTACTTCCTGCTGCGGGATGTGGTGGATTATCTGCGCGAGGTATCTGACAAGTACCACCACCCGAAGGAAGACATGATTTATGACTACTACCTGAAATACAGGGTGGTGGAGGGGGAAGTGGCCAACCGGTTGCACGAGGAGCACGCCCGTCTGCTGGATGCAGGGACCGAGCTCAAGGAGATGGTGGAGATGATCCTGATGGATGCGGTCATCCCGCTGGATCAGTTCGTGGCCTGTCTGGAGCAGTTCATCGAGCAGCAGGAGGCGCACATGAACTATGAGGAAGGGGTCATCTTCCCCCATCTGCGCGACTCCCTGACCGAGGATGACTGGCGTCATCTCGAACAGCTCTGGCAGAACCGGGCCATCAATGATCCCCTGTTCGGGGCGGAGGTGAGCCAGCACTTCCAGGCGCTGGCCAAACAGCTCTCGCTGCCTGCAGCCTGACAGGATCACCCATAAAAACAGCGCCCCGGTCAATCCGGGGCGCTGTTTTTATGGCTCCACTCGCTGGAGTGAAACATGGGCGACGTGGGCGTATCAGAGCTCCAGGTCGTCCGATCCTTCATAGGCGATGTCGATGGCCTGCAGCTCCTTTTGCAGGCGGTGCTTGTCTTTAAGCGCCTCAATCTCACGCCATTTGCGTTTTTTTCCCGTTGTCCCGCGGCTACGTGAACCCAGCTCAACGACCTCGTCAAAATCGAAGTTGAACATGTCCATGGCTCCCTCCTTGGTTTTATGGTTTTCACCATCCGTATAACACGACGCCTTTGAAAATAAAACGTTTTTATGACGAAGTTGTGACAACCGGAAACAGGCACAAAAAAACCGGGCTGCCCTTTCGGGAGCCCGGTTTTTGCAGCGCCACTTCGCTCTGTGAGAGCCGTGTGGCGAGCGGCCTTACAGGTGGCTTGCCAGCATGGTTTCCAGCTTGCCCTGGTCGATGGCGAACAGGCGGATGCCTTCCCCCAGTTTCTCGACTGCCATGGCGTCCTGGTTCAGCTCCCAGCGGAATTCGGCTTCGGTCATCGGGGCCGGTTTGGCTGTGCGCTCGCCGGTGTAGTCCAGTTTGCGCACCACGGTGCCTTCGGCCTTGCTCAGCTCTTCCAGCAAAGCGGGGCCAATGGTCAGGCGGTCGCAGCCGGCCAGTTCCAGGATTTCGCCGGTGTTGCGGAAGCTCGCGCCCATGACCACGGTCGGGTAGTCGTGCTGCTTGTAGTAGTTGTAGATGGCGGTGACGGAGACCACGCCCGGATCTTCACTGGCGGTGTAGTCACGGCCGTTCTTGGCCTTGTACCAGTCGAGGATGCGGCCCACGAACGGGGAGATGAGGAAGGCGCCGGCTTCGGCACAGGCACGAGCCTGGGCGAAGGAGAACAGCAGGGTCAGGTTGCACTGGATACCCTCTTTCTCCAGCACCTCGGCGGCACGGATCCCTTCCCAAGTGGAGGCCAGCTTGATCAGGATGCGATCATTGCTGATGCCGGCTTCGTTGTAGAGGCGGATCAGCTTGCGGGCCTTGGCGATGCTGGCGTCGGTGTCGAAGGAGAGGCGGGCGTCCACTTCGGTGGAGATGCGGCCCGGGACGATTTTCAGCACTTCGAGGCCGATGTTGACCGCCAGCTTGTCGCCTGCGTCGATGATTTGCTGTGCCTTGTCCTGGCTCTGGGATTTGGCCCAGGCAATGGCGTCCTGGATCAGGGCTGCGTACTCGGGGATCTCGGAGGCCTTGAGTACCAGAGAGGGGTTGGTGGTGGCATCGATGGGCTGGTAGCGCTTGATGGCTTCGATGTCGCCGGTATCGGCAACCACTGTGGTCAGGGCTTTCAGCTGGGTCAATTTATCGGCCATGGCAAATATCATCTCTTTATGAGGGAGCAATCCCAGGGTGGCGGGCATGAGACGGCAGTTCTGAAATTAAATTACAAGATCCCGGCGGCTCAGGCTCAGAAAGGGGCGATGGGCAGGCCCCATCGTCATTGCCTGCCTAATTAATACGGATGTGGCGCATCCTGCAATAGGGGGGCTTGTATGCGAATCAGCCAGGTGGTGAAAGCGGTACCGGCTGTCGGGTGAAAGTGTTTGATAAAAAAAGAGTTTTATTCATGGTGTGGCGGCTGGCTCCGACATGGAAAAGCGCAATTATTTTGGTGGATTCATGAATTTGTGCGGGAGGTCACATAAATAGTTCTGTCAGCTACTTGAAATTTAATTACGTGTAAAACGTTTTGCGTTACAACCCCTTGCCGATGAGGCATGAGAGGCAAACGCTTGTCTCCCTGGTTTCGTTTCACTCAGCGGTTTTTACCCCCATGGGATGAGTTGTAAAATGGTTCTCTATTGGCTCTAATTTGTGTGGGGCTGGGTTGCGCATCAATTTTTGTTGATTTATTGCGTGCTAAATGAAGCTTTTTTGCATCAAATTGCTCGTTTTTTGTCTCCCCAGTGAGCCCTGTCACTATTCTGAATTCCCTCGCTATGCTAGATTCCGCCCCTTCGGCGCAATGCTGGTTCGGAAATTGACAGAGAGCGGTCAGCGCAGACTGGCCATGGATGTGATAACAACGAGAGAATTATGGACACCTTGATTGCAATGATTAACGACCTGATGTGGGGAGCCGTGCTCATTTACCTGCTGATCGGGGTCGGTATCTTCTTTACCTTCCGTCTGGGCTTTATCCAGATCCGCCACTTCGGCCACATGTTCTCGGTCCTGCGCAACAGTCGCAAATCCGACAGCGCCGGCATCTCCTCCTTCCAGGCTCTGTGTACCAGCCTGGCGGCACGCGTCGGGACGGGCAATCTGGCCGGTGTGGCCGTCGCCATCTATCTGGGTGGCCCTGGCGCCGTCTTCTGGATGTGGCTGATCGCCTTCATCGGCATGGCCACCGCCTTCGTGGAGAGCACCCTGGCCCAGCTCTACAAGGTCAAGGATGAGGATGGCAACTACCGGGGCGGTCCCGCCTACTACATGGAGCGCGGCCTCGGCATGCGCTGGATGGGGGTGGTCTTCTCCCTCTGCCTGCTGCTGGCCTTCGGTCTGGTGTTCAACGCGGTGCAGGCCAACTCCATCAGCCTGGCCATGAACGTCGCCTTCGGCATCCCTGACTGGGTGAGCGGTCTGGCCCTGGTGGTGCTCTCCGGCCTCATCATCTTCGGCGGCATCCGCGGCATCGCCCGTTTCGCCGAGCTGGTGGTGCCCTTCATGGCGCTCGCCTACATCCTGATGGCGCTGTTCGTGGTGGCCATGAACATCAGCGAGCTGCCCGGCGTGCTGGCCCTGATCATCAAGTCTGCGTTCGGCATCGAGCAGGCGGGTTCCGGCGCCATGGGCTATGCCATCTCCCAGGCGATGATCAACGGCATCAAGCGCGGCCTCTTCTCCAACGAGGCGGGCATGGGCTCTGCCCCCAATGCTGCCGCCACCGCCACCCCCTATCCGCCGCACCCGGCCTCCCAGGGTTATGTGCAGATGCTGGGTGTCTTCCTCGATACCATCGTCATCTGTACCTGTACTGCCGCCATCATCCTGATGTCCGGCCAGTTCGAGCCGGGCTCCGGTGTGACCGGTGTCGAGCTGACCCAGCGTGCGCTCTCCTCCCAGGTGGGCGGCGGTGGCAACATCTTCATCGCAGCGGCCATCTTCTTCTTCGCCTTCACCTCCATCGTGGCGAACTACTCCTATGCGGAGACCAACCTGGTGTTCCTCGAGCACAACCACAAGGGCGGCCTGATGCTGTTCCGGATGTTCGTGCTGGGCATGGTG
The DNA here is from genome assembly GCF_002919855.1 of Aeromonas sp. ASNIH8. Taxonomy (NCBI): domain Bacteria; kingdom Pseudomonadati; phylum Pseudomonadota; class Gammaproteobacteria; order Aeromonadales; family Aeromonadaceae; genus Aeromonas; species Aeromonas sp. ASNIH8. Next base: position 41,868 of record NZ_PQLN01000026.1, read on the forward strand.
ATGTTCGGCTCCGTGGGCGAGCTGCCGACCGTGTGGGCTCTGGCGGATGTCTCCATGGGGCTGATGGCCATCGTCAACCTGGTGGCCATCCTGCTGCTCTCCGGCGTCGCCATCAAGCTGGCCAAGGACTACAACGACCAGCTCAAGCTGGGGCGCGTCCCCACCTTCGATGCCAACAAGTACCCCGAGCTGCGCAGTCAGCTGGAAGAGGGGATCTGGGACAACCCGGGCAAGAAATAAGCCCGTGTTGCAAGGTGATTGAAGGGGAGCCATGGCTCCCCTTTTTCATGGGTAAAAAGAGGGGGTGGCTTCACACAGACTTCACAGAGCCTCATCGGCAGCACACCTCGTGGGACTATGCTGGGCTCATCAGTCGCCGCCATGGCGATACCTTGCTAACGACAGTCAGGAGACATGCTATGCAACAACGACAATCCATCCTGTGGGGCGCTTTGGCCACCCTGATGTGGGCCGGTCTGGCTCATGCCGGTGACAAGGCGGCGACCGATCCCCTGCGCCCCGTGGTGGATGCCAGCATCCGGCCGCTGCTCAAGGAGCACAGGATCCCGGGCATGGCGGTGGCCGTGCTCAAGGATGGCAAGGCCCACTATTTCAACTACGGTGTGGCCGATCGGGAGCGCGCGGTCGGTGTCAGCGAGCAGACCCTGTTCGAGATAGGCTCCGTGAGCAAGCCCCTGACCGCGACCCTAGGAGCCTATGCGGTGGTCAAGGGAGCGATGCAACTGGATGACAAGGCGAGCCGGCACGCCCCCTGGCTCAAGGGATCCGCCTTTGACAGCATCACCATGGGGGAGCTGGCTACCTACAGCGCGGGCGGCTTGCCGCTGCAATTCCCCGAGGAGGTGGATTCGCTCGAGAAGATGCAGGCCTACTACCGCCAGTGGACCCCAGCCTACTCGCCGGGTTCCCATCGCCAGTACTCTAACCCCAGCATAGGGCTGTTCGGCCACCTGGCGGCGAGCAGCATGAAGCAGCCGTTTGCCCAGTTGATGGAGCAGACGCTCCTGCCGGGGCTTGGCCTGCACCACACCTATGTCAATGTGCCGAAGCAGGCCATGGCGAGTTATGCCTATGGCTATTCGAAAGAGGACAAGCCCATCAGGGTCAGCCCCGGCATGCTGGCGGACGAGGCCTACGGCATCAAGACCAGCTCGGCGGATCTGCTGCGCTTTGTGAAGGCCAACATCAGCGGGGTTGATGACAAGGCGTTGCAGCAGGCCATCTCCCTGACCCACAAAGGGCACTACTCGGTAGGCGGGATGACCCAGGGACTGGGTTGGGAGAGTTACGCCTATCCCGTCAGCGAGCAGACATTGCTGGCGGGCAACTCCCCGGCGATGATTTACAATGCCAACCCGGCGGCGCCCGCGCCCGCTGCGGCAGGGCACCCTGTGCTCTTCAACAAGACCGGCTCGACCAGCGGCTTCGGCGCCTATGTGGCCTTCGTGCCGGCCAAAGGGATCGGCATCGTCATGCTGGCCAACCGCAACTATCCTATCCCGGCCAGGGTGAAAGCGGCCCACGCCATCCTGACGCAACTGGCCAGGTAATGGTGCGCCGTCGCTGAGCCTTGAGGGCACGTCGCATCGCGGCGTGCCCGTTACCTCGGACCCGACCCCTCAAGGGCGACCTGGCAGGGGGCGGGTCGATGAGCATGCCAGTCCGGGCCTCTCCTGCGGGAGATGTCCGGATTGGCATCCACCGAGTGCCATCTCGTCACTAGGCCCCGGCAGGCCGTCCGCTCTATAGTGCCCGGCATCTTCCTCTGCTTTTGCAGGATTGAGTTGTCAATCTCGCTGACAGCGCACCTGTGATGGTGAAACCTGCTGCTATGGAGCCTTCATGGGTATGTTTCTGCTGTGTACTTTTCTGATGATCATCCTCTATCCCCTCGGGATCGATCTCTATCTGGTGGCCGTCCCCCGCATTGCGCAAACCCTGCAGGGGAGCGAGGCGCAGATCCACACCGCTTTTTCCATCTATCTGCTGGGCATGGCGGCTACCGTGCTGCCGGGGGGCATGCTGGCGGATCGCCATGGCAGGCGTCCCGTGGTGCTGGGGGGCGCCCTCATCTTCGTGGTCGCTTCCCTGGTGGCGGCGGAGGCAACCGGCATCGCCCAGTTTTATCTGGGGCGTTTCTGGCAAGGGGTGGGCGCTGGAGCGCTCTACATCATGACCTTCACCGTGCTGCGGGATGTGCTGAGCCAGGCGCGCCTCGCGATGGCCCTCTCCCTCATCAACGGCGTGATTTGCGTCATTCCGGTGCTGGCTCCCGTACTCGGTTATCTCATCCTGTCGCACTTCGAGTGGCGCGGCATCTTCGTGGGCATGGCGCTGGTGGCTGCCATCAGTGCCCTGGTCAACCTGCGACTGCTCAAGGAGACCCGCCCCGCCCGCCAGCCTGCGTGGGCATCGCCGTTGGCCCTGCTGGGCATGGCCCCCTTCATGCAGCGCGCCTTGCTGACCAGCGCCAGCGTGACTGCCATCCTGGTCTATGTGAGCGTCTCGCCCCTCGTCCTGATGACCACGTTCGGCCTGTCTCCCGAGCAGTACACCCGGCTGATGATGGCGATGGCCGGGGTGAGCATGTCCGCTTCCTTCCTGACCCTCTTGCTGCTGCGCTGGCTCGGCAAGCTGCGGGACTGGTTCGGGGACCCCCTCTTCGTGCGCGTGCGCCAGGGCTTGCAGCCGACCAACCTCTCCCTGACCCTGGCAGAGGAGCTCAAGACCTGGTTCCAGCTCACCGAGAGCATCAGCACCCTCAACCGCGAGGCGATCCCCGAGGGGGCCCGCTTCAGTCTGGTGATGGAGTCCCCCTTTGGCATCAGCTTCCTGAGCGAGCTGCCCACGACCATCTACCAGAAGTACCCCCACTCCGTGGTCAGGATGCTGGGCTGGGATCACCACTCTCTCAACGACATCGTCAACGGGGAGGCGGATCTCGGCTTCTGTGCCCGGGAGACCCACGGCCGCTCCCATGCCAGGGTCAACCGGCTGCCCTATTACATCGATCATGAGGTGCTGTTCTGCGATCGTCCCGTGGTGTTCCTGCGCAAGGATCACCCCTTGCTCGGGCAGACGTGGTCGCTGACCCGCTTTCTGGCCTGCCCCCAGGTGAGCGTGGTGTGGGAGGCCAGCGACAGCTGGGCACTGGATGATCTGCTGGAGGACGAAGGCCACAGGCGGCAGGTGCCCATCATGGTGGCGAGCTTCGAGCAGGCGCTGCATATCGCCGCCCAAAAGAGCCACGAGCTGATCGCCGTGGTGCCTTCATATTGCGCGGACTATGCCGCCAGACATCACCCCGACCTCATCCCCATGCCGTTGCCGCTGGAAGAGTCTCTCTATGCCCAGCTGGAGATCGCCTTCATCCTGCTGTGGCACAAGCGCCACAATCAGGATGCCAAGGTGATGTGGTTGCGGGGGGAGATCCGGCGGCTCTATGGCCTGGCCGCGGCGGGGATGACGCGTTTTGCCTAGGGCGGGCCCATGGGGAGCGGGGCGGTGAAAGAGAAGCAAGGGGGAGGAGGCTCCCCGGTTTAGTCGTACTGCTCTTCCATCCAGGCTTCGACGATGAGCTGGGCGGAGACGCCGTCCACGCTCCCCTTGTCCAGCGCCTTGTAGCCGCCACGTTCAAACAGGCGGGCGCGGGCATCCGTGGTGGTGAGCCGCTCGTCCTTGAACTCCACCGGCTTGCCGAAGCGACCGTGCAGGCGATTGCCGAACTTGCGAGCTCGCACCGTGATCTCCTGGTCCGTGCCATCCATGTTGAGCGGCAGACCGACGATCAGCAGATCCGGTTGCCACTCCTTGATCAGCTTCTCTATCTCGTCCCAGTTGGGGATGCCGTCGTTGGCCTTGAGGGAGCGAAGGGGGCGGGCGCTGCCCGTGAGCTCCTGGCCGATGGCGACACCGATGCTCTTGGTGCCGTAGTCAAAGCCCATGATGCTGCGTGATGACATGGGGTCTCCTCGAAATGGATGGATAAATGAAGGGGGAAGACCCCTCCCTGTCTCCCCCTGATCGTGGGGGGAGAGCGTGCCGTCTCCCCCGGAGGGGAGGTCCGGGGTGTCAGCTATGGCCCACCTGGCTGGAGAGGTGCAGGGGGTTGACCCCAATGCTCGCGGCGGCTTGCTGCCAGCGCAGGTGGATGGGGGTATCGAAGACCAGCTTGGGATTGGGGGGGATCACCAGCCAGGCGCCATCCACCAGCTCCTGCTCGAGCTGGCCTGCACTCCAGCCGGCGTAACCGAGCGCCACCAGCCAGTGGTCCGGCGCCTCGTCGGTGCCCAGGGTCTCCAGGATGTCCTTGGAGGTGGTGACCATCATCTCGTCGCTCACCTGCAGGGTGGAGTTGAAGCCCGGGCGGAAGCTGTGCAGCACGAAGCCGCGATCCCCGTGCACCGGCCCCCCCTGTAACACCGGCTGTTTCATCTCGGCGGTGGCGGGGGGATTGAGGTTGAGCTTGGTCAGCATGGCGTCCAGGGACATGTCGACCGGAATGTTGACCACCAGTCCCATGGCGCCTTCGCTGCTGTGTTCGCACAGATAGACCAGGGAGCGCTGGAAATAAGCGTCCGTGAGGCTCGGCATGGCGAGCAGAAAGTGATTTTGCAGTGTTTGCATGGAGCGTATGTATCTCTAAGCGTGCAAAGGTATTTGGGGTGATTATGGCAGTTGATGGCGGCGGGCAAAACCGCTTTTTGCCGGCAGGAGGGCGGCAGTCAAAGGGGCCTTCACGGCCCCTTGTGTGTGTGTCCTCGCCGTGGCAACGAAGGGGTCAGCGGCCCAGTCGGCGCTCGATGGCGTCCATCAGCATGCCGGTGATGGAGACGTCGAAGGCCGCCTCAATCTCGCGGATGCAGGTCGGGCTGGTGACGTTAATCTCGGTCAGGCGATCGCCGATGATGTCGAGGCCGACGAAGATGAGCCCCTTCTCTTTCAGCGTCGGGCCCACCGCGCGGGCGATGGCCCAGTCCGCGTCACTCAAGGGGCGGGCCTCACCACGGCCACCGGCCGCCAGGTTGCCACGGGTCTCACCTTGGGCCGGAATGCGGGCCAGGCAGTAAGGTACTGGTTCGCCGTCCACCACCAGCACCCGCTTGTCGCCATCCTTGATGGCGGGCAGATAGGTCTGCGCCATGCAGTACTGGCTGCCGTGAGAGGTTAATGTCTCGATGATGACGCCGACGTTGGCGTCATCCTCCTTCATGCGGAAGATGGAGGCGCCGCCCATGCCGTCCAGCGGCTTGAGGATGACGTCCTTGTGCCTGGCGTGGAAGGCCCGCAGCTTGTCTGCTCTGCGAGTGACGAGCGTGGTCGGGGTGTGCTCGGCAAACCAGGCGGTGTAGAGCTTCTCGTTGGCGTCGCGCAGGCTCTGGGGCTTGTTGACGATGAGGCAGCCCTCATCCTCGGCCCGCTCCAGCATGTAGGTGGCGTAGATGAACTCCGTGTCGAAGGGGGGATCCTTGCGCATCAGGATCACATCCAGGCTGGAGAGCGGCTGATCCACCACCTCGCCGAGGCTGTACCAGTCGGCATAGTCATATTTGACGGTGAGCGGGCGCATGGTACCGAAGGCGCGACCGGCCTCCATGTAGAGATCCTTCATCTCCAGATAGAACAGCTCGTAGCCGCGCTTTTGCGCCTCTTCGAGCATGGCGAAGCTGGAGTCCTTCTTGATGTTGATGGCCGAGATGGGGTCCATCACGATGCCGAGTTTAATGGTCATCCGAGTTTCCTTCCTAATGGCTCGATGGGATGTGATGACCCCCTCCCTGCCTCCCCCTTCACAAGGGGGAGGGGCCTGTTGCTCCCTCCCCTGCGAAGGGGAGGGTCGGGGTCGGCTGTCAGGCCAGATCGCCAAAGCGGCACTGAAGCGCAGTAATTGCCGTCAGGGCGGCGGTTTCGGTGCGCAGCACCCGCGGCCCCAGCAGCATCTCCTTGAAATCTTCCTGCACGGTACGGGCGATCTCGTCGCTGGACAAGCCCCCTTCCGGGCCGATCAGCAGGCGCACGCCGTGCTCGGGGATGGGCAGGGTGTTGATGCTGTAAGGGGCGCGCGGGTGCAGGTTGAGCTTGAGCTCCTGAGTCTCTTCCGCCAGCCAGGCGTCCAGCTCCATCGGCATGCGCACCTCGGGCACGGTATTGCGGCCGCACTGCTCGCAGGCGCTGATCACCACTTTTTGCCACTGCTCGCGTTTTTTCTCCAGCCGATCGGCGGGCAGCTTGACGCCGCAGCGCTCGGAGAAGAGCGGCGTGATGCAGGTGACGCCGAGCTCCACGGATTTCTGGATGGTGAAGTCCATCTTGTCGCCGCGGCTGATCACCTGACCCAGGTGGATGGCAAGGGGGGACTCCACCGAGCGGGTCTCGCAACTGTCGATGGTCACTTCCACCGACTTCTTGCCGACGTTGGCGATGGTGGCGGGGTACTGGTTGCCGTCGCCGTTGAACAGCTCGAGCTGCTGGCCCGGCTGCATGCGCAGCACGCGGCCGATGTGATTGGCACAGTCTTCCGACAGGGCGAGGGTCTGGCCAACCTGCAGGCTGGCCGGTTCATAGATACGTGGAATGCGCATGGCTGATAGTCAGTCTCTTGCTTGGAAACCCTTCAATACCCTACTGCACGGCGGCGAGCAAGGCTCGCGAGACAGAGAGTGAAGGGATTCAGGAGGAGGGGGACGCTCCCCCTCCCTGGTCAAATGGGGTTATTGGCACTGCTTTTCAATGAAGGGATTGGTATTGCCCTGCAGCTTGCCGATACGGCGGTTGCGCTCGCACTCCCAGCGATCAGCCGGATACTGCCTGTCCCAGGCTTCGTAAAGCTTGCGCTGCTGGGCCGCCAGACGCAGTCCGTACTGCTGGCTCATGTAGAGGTAGGCGCGGGCGATCTGGCCACGCACCGGCCCCTTGGGCGGCTGCACCTGGCGCTCCTTGAAGTCCACCAGCATCTGGCACTTGCCGTACTGGTTCGGTTTGCCGTTCCAGTCGCTGAAGCGGAAGTTCGCCCGATCACCGTTCACCTCGCCGATGGTGGGGAAGAGGTTGTGCATGTCTCCCTCCATCCTGTTGAACTCGTCGCTCTTGCCGCAATTCTTGCGACCCCCGTCCTGCCAGCACTGGAGCTGGTGGCCGAACTCCCAGGCGGGCACCACGTGCTCCCATTCGATGCGGGAGGCCCGCTCGGCCTGTTTGCGCGGCAGGTAGCCGCAGCTCTCCCAGTCGGGGGCCATCTTCTTGCCGCTGAACTTGATGTTGCAGCCGCAGTAGAAGGTGACGGGGTGGCTCTGGTAGAGCTTGTTCAGATCCTGCTTGGCGGCGCGAAAGGTCTGGATGTTGTCGGCATGGGCCGGGGCGCTGACCAGCAGGGCCAGGCAGAGGGAGAGCAGAGGGCGAAACATGAATATCCTTGGCAATGAGACAGTTGAATGAAGTAAGCGCGCACCCTATCACAGGAGCGCGACACGGGGTGACTCAATCCGCCGTCGTGTCGCGCTGCCACACCAGGGGCTGGCGACAGCGGCGGCAGTGATAGCGGGCCTCGCCGCGCATCACCTTGTTGTGGCGGCGCACCGAGAGGGGATGCTGCTGGCAGGCGCAGGCATACACGAAGGTGCGCTGGGCCAGCACCCCCAGATCGAAGCTGTGGGTGGTGCTGGGTTCGAGACCGAACAGCTCCCGCATCACCGACTGCCACTGGCGACCGTGGGGCAGTACCCGGCTCTTGCCACGCCCCTCTCCCCAGAGCGCATAGACCAGCAGGTGCGCCACCTCGTGGGGCACTACTTCCCTGAGAAACGCCTGCTGATTGGCCTGATAGAGCGCCGGATTGAAACGCAGCTCCCAGGTTTGCAGCCGCGCAGACCCTGCCGCCCGGCCCCGCATGTTGCAATGGACTTGCGGGCGGAGAAAGGTGCGGCCAAGGCGCGTTTCAGCCTGCACAAAGCAGGCCTCGACGCGCGCGAGCAGCATCTCGATGAGGGCGGGGTCAAGCCGGGTGGCAGTGGCAGGCATGGGATCCTCGGGACGGACACAAAAGCAAAAGGGGAGCCTGGCTCCCCTTTTATCACAACCTCGGGCCTTACAGGCCGGCGGCAGCGCGAAGCAGCTCGGCCTTGTCGGTCTTCTCCCAGGGGAACTCGTCGCGGCCGAAGTGGCCGTAAGCGGCGGTTGCCTGGTAGATCGGGCGCTTCAGATCCAGCATCTCGATGAGGCCATAGGGGCGCAGCTCGAAGAACTCGCGCACCAGCTTGACCAGCAGGGCTTCGGCCACCTTGCCGGTACCGAAGGTTTCGACGCTGATGGAGGTGGGCTCGGCCACGCCGATGGCGTAGGAGACCTGCACTTCACAGCGATCCGCGAGGCCTGCGGCCACGATGTTCTTGGCCACGTAGCGGGCGGCGTAGGCGGCGGAGCGGTCCACCTTGGACGGATCCTTGCCGGAGAAGGCGCCACCACCGTGACGGGCCATGCCGCCGTAGGTGTCGACGATGATCTTGCGACCGGTCAGACCGCAGTCACCCATGGGGCCGCCGATGACGAAACGACCGGTCGGGTTGATGAAGTACTTGGTGTCCTTGTTGATCCACTCGGCGGGCAGCACCGGCTTGATGATCTCTTCGCGCACCGCTTCCACCAGATCGCTGTGGCTGATGGAGTCGCAATGCTGGGTGGAGAGCACCACGGCATCGACACCCAGGATCTTGCCTGCGTCGTCGTAGGCGAAGGTCAGCTGGCTCTTGGCGTCCGGACGCAGCCACGGCAGGGTGCCGTTCTTGCGCACTTCTGCCTGACGCTTCACCAGCAGGTGGGAGTAGGTGATGGGCGCGGGCATCAGCACGTCGGTTTCGTTGGTGGCGTAGCCGAACATCAGGCCCTGGTCACCGGCACCTTGCTCCAGCGGGTCGGTACGGTCGACGCCCTGGTTGATGTCCGGAGACTGTTTGCCGATGGCGTTCAGCACGGCGCAGGAGTCGGCGTCGAAGCCCATGTCGGAGTGGGTGTAACCAATCTCGCGCACGGTGTCGCGCACGATCTGTTCGATGTCGACCCAGGCAGAGGTGGTCACTTCGCCGGCTACCATCACCATGCCGGTCTTGACCAGGGTTTCGCAGGCGACGCGCGCCTTGGTGTCCTGCTGCAGGATGGCGTCCAGCACCGCATCGGAGATCTGGTCGGCGATTTTATCGGGATGGCCTTCGGAGACCGACTCGGAAGTAAACAGCTTTGCCATGTTTGGTTCTCGATTCGTAAGGGTTATCGCCTTGGCCATAACCGGATAATGACAGGATGACTGTAGAGGTATCTACATCTGGACGTCTATTTTAAATAGGTCATCCGGTGATTGCCAGCACTATTTGGGGGTGGAGCCGCCCGGGGCGGGATGGGGAAGGGATCCACCTCCATGGAGGTAAAGCAGGGGGCGGATTGAATCGTTTTCCCCGCCCAGAAAAGCGATTGTGCTCCCAAAGCCACTTTATTCGCCCAGATAATATTTGCACGCCGCGCCCCCTGCTGGGACAATAACGCGCCTTAATCTTGGCCATCAAATGAAGCAATCGCAGGAGATACAGATGCCTTCTCGTAAAGAGCTTGCCAATGCCATTCGTGCATTGAGTATGGATGCCGTTCAAAAAGCCAACTCCGGTCACCCGGGCGCCCCCATGGGAATGGCGGATATCGCTGAAGTGCTGTGGCGCAGCCACCTCAAACACAACCCGAACAACCCCAAGTGGGCCGACCGCGACCGTTTCATTCTCTCCAACGGCCACGGCTCCATGCTGCTGTACTCCCTGCTGCACCTCTCCGGTTATGACCTCTCCATCGACGATCTGAAAAACTTCCGCCAGCTGCACTCTCGCACCCCGGGTCACCCGGAGTACGGTTATGCGCCGGGCGTTGAAACCACCACCGGCCCGCTGGGTCAGGGCATCACCAACGCCGTGGGCATGGCGATCGCCGAGAAGGCCATGGCCGAGCAGTTCAACCAGCCGGGTCACGACATCGTCGACCACTACACCTACGCCTTCATGGGCGACGGCTGCCTGATGGAAGGTATCTCCCACGAAGCCTGCTCCCTGGCCGGCACCCTGGGTCTGGGCAAGCTGATCGCGTTCTGGGATGACAACGGCATCTCCATCGACGGTCACGTAGAAGGCTGGTTCACCGACGACACTCCCAAGCGCTTCGAAGCCTACGGCTGGCACGTCATCCCGGCCGTTGACGGTCACAACCCGGAAGCCATCAACGCTGCCATCGAAGCCGCCAAGGCCGAGACCGGCAAGCCGACCCTGATCTGCTGCCGCACCATCATCGGCTACGGTTCCCCGAACAAGTCCGGCTCCCACGACTGCCACGGCGCACCGCTGGGCAACGACGAGATCGCCGCCGCCCGTGCCTTCCTGAAGTGGGACCACGCGCCGTTCGTCATCCCGTCCGACATCGCCGCCGAGTGGAACGGTCAGGAGAAGGGTGCCAAGCTCGAATCCGACTGGGCTGCCAAGTTCGCCGCCTATGAAGCCGCTCACCCGGCCCTGGCTGCCGAGTTCAAGCGCCGTACCGCTGGCGAGCTGCCGGCCAACTGGGCTGCTGAATCCGCCAAGATCATCGAAACCCTGCAGGCCAACCCGGCCAAGATCGCGACCCGTAAAGCGTCCCAGAACTCTCTGGAAGCCTTCGGCAAGCTGCTGCCGGAATTCATGGGCGGCTCCGCGGATCTCGCGCCGTCCAACCTGACCATGTGGTCCGGCTCCAAGTCCCTGACTCCCGAGAGCGCCGCAGGCAACTACATCCACTACGGCGTGCGCGAGTTCGGCATGTCCGCCATCATGAACGGCATCGCCCTGCACGGTGGTTTCATCCCCTACGGCGCCACCTTCCTGATGTTCATGGAGTACGCCCGCAACGCCCTGCGCATGGCCGCCCTGATGAAGCAGCGCGCCATCTTCGTCTACACCCACGACTCCATCGGTCTGGGTGAAGATGGTCCGACTCACCAGCCGGTCGAGCAGATCGCCTCCCTGCGTCTGACCCCGAACATGAGCACCTGGCGCCCGTGTGACCAGGTAGAGTCCGCCATCGCCTGGAAACACGCCATCGAGCGTACCGACGGCCCGACCTCCCTGATCTTCTCCCGTCAGAACCTGGCCCAGATGGACCGCACCGCCCAGCAACTGGCCGATGCCGCCAAGGGTGGTTACGTGCTGAAGGATTGCGCCGGTACCCCGGAGCTGATCCTGATCGCCACCGGTTCCGAAGTGGAGCTGGCCGTGACTGCCTATGAGCAGCTGACTGCCAATGGCCGTGCCGTGCGCGTGGTCTCCATCCCGTCTACCGACGTGTTCGACGCTCAATCTGCCGAGTACAAAGAGTCCGTCCTGCCGGCCGCCGTCACCAAGCGTGTGGCCATCGAAGCGGGCATCGCCGACTACTGGTACAAGTACGTCGGTTTCGGCGGCAAGATCATCGGCATGCGCACCTTCGGTGAGTCCGCTCCGGCCGAGCTGCTGTTCAAGGAATTCGGCTTTACCGTGGAAAACGTGGTTGCGACCGCAGAGTCCCTGTAATCGCTGAACGTTGGGCCTTTTTGGCTCAATAGCCGGAACAATAAAACGCCCTCCATCGCAAGATGGGGGGCGTTTTTTATGGAGTTAAAGGAAGATTTCAGTTAATTATGTATCTGTCTCTTT
>NZ_PQLN01000259.1:0-740 GCF_002919855.1 Aeromonas sp. ASNIH8
CGGCATTCGATGTGCTCTGGAGTCGCGTGGGCTGTGTGGGTGCGACGCTTGTGAATACCAGCATGACCCAACAGGCGGTACACGACTGGGGCTGGCGTATTCCATTCCTGCTGTGCGGCGCGTTTGGGCTGGTCGCCATGTATCTGCGCCGCTGGCTGCAGGAGACACCGGTATTCCTTGAGATGCAGCAGCGTAAGACGCTGGCGCAGGAGCTGCCGGTGAAAGCGGTGGTGGTGCGGCACAGAAAGGCGGTGGTGGTGTCAATGCTGCTCACCTGGCTGCTCTCGGCGGGTATCGTGGTGGTGATTTTGATGTCGCCGGTCTGGCTGCAAAAACAGTATGGCTTTGCGCCGGCGGTGACGCTGCAGGCTAACAGCATCGCCACCATCATGCTGTGCTTTGGTTGCCTGATTGCCGGGCTGGCGGTGGATCGTATCGGCTCCAGCCTGACCTTTATTATTGGCAGCCTGCTGCTGGCCGGGTCGAGCTGGGCGTTTTACCATCTTGCGGGTAGCCATCCTGAACAGCTGTTCCTGCTGTATGGCACCGTGGGGCTTTGCGTAGGTGTGGTTGGGGCGGTGCCGTATGTGATGGTCCGCGCTTTCCCGCCTGAGGTGCGCTTCACCTGTATTTCGTTCTCCTATAACGTCTCGTACGCCATCTTCGGCGGCCTGACGCCGGTTGCCGTAACCCTGCTGATGGGGATATCGCCGATGGCGCCCGCCTGGTATGGGCTGGCG
>NZ_PQLN01000260.1:0-739 GCF_002919855.1 Aeromonas sp. ASNIH8
TGCATAGGCGTCATGTTCATAGAAAAACGCCCCAGGCCATCGAGACCCAGGGCGGTGAAGATATCAAAGACCCGTTTTCCGGTAAATCGCAATGCGGCTCCGCTTAAGTGAACAGCATTGCGCCGATTGGTGGGGCCTTCTGCGCTGTGCCGGGTGACCAGCAAGACTCAGAGGGTGAAGCGCTGGGTCATATGGTGCAGCGAGGTGGCCAGCCTGCTCAGCTCGACGCAGGCCTGGGCGGTCTGCTGCACCCCCTGGGCATTCTCGTCGGCGGCGGTGTGGATCTTGACGATGCTGCGATTGAGCTCCTCGGTGACCGCGTTCTGCTGCTCGGTGGCGGTGGCGATCAGGGTGTTCATGTCGGTGATCTGGGTGACGGCACCGTTGATGCTGTCGATGCTGCTCCCCGCCTCCCGCGCCAGCTCCACGCTCTCCTGCATCTGCTGACGGCTCAGTTGCATGGCGCTGCCCGCCTCGGCGGTACGCTCCTGCAACACCTCGATCATCTTGCTGATTTCGGCGGTGGACGCCTGGGTGCGCTGGGCCAGACTGCGCACCTCGTCTGCCACCACCGCAAAGCCACGCCCCTGCTCGCCGGCCCGGGCCGCTTCGATCCGTCATTCCGCACCTGATTTTGCTATTTTCAGTGCTTGACGGCGATCGGCAGTTCTGATCTATTACTCTCTTTTGCAGGTAGATCATCATGGCCGCACCCGCTATCTCGATCCGTAACCTCGAT
>NZ_PQLN01000261.1:0-716 GCF_002919855.1 Aeromonas sp. ASNIH8
ATCAGGCTCCTAACAAAACAAGCCACACCAAAAGGACTGAGTTGATGCCTATCCTACCACCCCTGCCACGACCACACAACGGCGCCGCATTCACAAAATCATCCATGCCACCCGTGATAAAGGACATGCTCGTCGCTTGATGGCCATCTTGCTGTTACATGAAGGACGCACGATCACCGATGTTCATCACCTTACCGGCGCTGCGCGCTCGACCATCGGTCGTTGGCTTCGGTGGTATCGAGATGAAGGCATAGATGCGCTAGAAGCCTTACCGGCTGGCCGTGCCCCAGTCTTACCTATCGCCAAGATTGTCACCTTACTGGTGCTGCTCATGCAGTTTTCTCCGCAAGATTTTGGTTATCAGCGCAGCCGTTGGTGTACTGAACTATTGGCTATAAAAATCAATCGATTAACAGGGCTCAATGTGGCAGCCTCCACGCTCCGCCGATGGTTACCTCGTATGGGCATTGTCTGGCGCAGGCCCGTGCCGACCTTGCGGATAAAAGACCCAGCCTATCAGGAAAAAATGGCGAATATCGACGCCGCGCTGGCCCGCTGTGATGCCGATAATCCGGTGTTTTATGAGGATTGCATATTCCGGCCGATCATGAACACCAATTCCGATTCAACGTGAACACCATTTCCGGACCAATGTGAACGCTCATTCCGGTTCAACCTGAACACTTCGCCCCTCCTTTCCGGAAACAGTGTTCAAC
>NZ_PQLN01000262.1:0-709 GCF_002919855.1 Aeromonas sp. ASNIH8
TCAATCTGCTGGCATCGCTCGCCGAGCTGCTCGAAGAAGGGACGGATAGCGGCCCGGCTGTTGCCGTGCCCCACCCACAGGACGCGGGTTCGCTCGGCATCCATGATCACGGTGGCATAGCGGTGTCCCTTGTGCAGGGCAAACTCATCCATCACCAGCCGCCGCACCTCCCCAAGTTCGATGGTGCCCACACTGGTCTGCAAACGGCGCTTGTCGATCTCCTTGATGGTGTGCCAACCGACCCCGGTGAGCTGGCTGACATGGCGGATGGGGAGGTACTGAACGAGCGCTTCAATCCAGCACTGCATGCGCCGGGTGAGGCGGGAGCCAGAGGGGAGCCAGTCGATATGTTCACTGACGCGACCACAGCGCAGACAGTCGACGCGGCGAACAGGCAGTTGTAACCAGACTTGTCGGTCAAATAGGTCTCGCTCACGCACCCGGCGGATACGTTGGTCGTGGATCAATGGCGTGGGTTGCAGGCATCGGCGACAACGGGGCAAGAAGTCGGCGCGAGGCTCAAGGGTAAACAGGGTGTGATGGTTGGCAGAAAGCGCTTGGGCGATGACGGTATAACCTGGCCAGAAGGAGGCAATATCAATATGATGCACGGCGACAGCAGGGTGATGGTGGTGGTGTGTTTGGAGACAGCCAGTTTACCAGCACCCTGTCTGTCAACTTCCACTTCCCCAAGATCCCGCGAAGAACC
>NZ_PQLN01000263.1:0-703 GCF_002919855.1 Aeromonas sp. ASNIH8
TGGTTCATCGCGGCTTTCCGGGGAAGGCCGCCTTGATTTTCAGAAAAAAGTATTCTGAGTCCCTAAATCCATATGCCATACGCTTTATCACTTTGATCTTGTTGTTCACCCCTTCCAGCACACTCGTGTGCATCGGGTAGTTTGCACTCGCCAGGATCCCCCGCATATATTTCGATAAATTTCGACCAAATCGTTGCAGCGGCGCTAGCCCGCTTTCCTTCACCTGCCGCATCCAGCTCCGCCATCGTCGCCATCCTTCCCACACGCTCGGCGCATACCAGATGCCCTTCAACCCCTCTTTCAGCACGTACACCATCGCCAGCGGTTGATTCGCCGCCAACAGCTCCTGCAACTTCACATCCTGTTTTTCACTCAACTTCGCCCGATTACGTAGCAGCAACCAACGCGCACTTTTGACCACTTTTCGCGCCGGTTTATCGCTTTTCAGTGCATTCGCCTGCTCCACTCGCACCCGGTCCACCACCTCTCGGCCATAGCGAGCCACCACGTGGAACAGGTCGTAGACCACCTCCGCCTGCGGGCAGTGTTGCTTCACCTCCAGGTCGAACGCCGTGTTCATGTCCATCGCCACCGCTTCAATCTGCTGGCATCGCTCGCCGAGCTGCTCGAAGAAGGGACGGATAGCGGCCCGGCTGTTGCCGTGCCCCACCCACAGGACGCGGGTTCGCTCGGCATCCATGAT
>NZ_PQLN01000264.1:0-698 GCF_002919855.1 Aeromonas sp. ASNIH8
GTCCTGTACCGCGCCGAACTGGAGCGTAATCTCGAAGTTTGTCCGAAGTGCGATCACCACATGCGTATGTCGGCGCGTAACCGCCTGCATAGCCTGCTGGATGAAGGTTCTCTGGTTGAACTGGGTAGCGAGCTTGAGCCGAAAGATGTGCTGAAGTTCCGTGACTCCAAGAAATACAAAGACCGTCTGGCCTCTGCGCAAAAAGAGACCGGCGAGAAAGATGCCCTGGTGGTGATGAAAGGCACCCTGCACGAGATGCCGGTTGTCGCGGCGGCGTTTGAGTTCTCCTTTATGGGCGGCTCAATGGGCTCCGTAGTGGGCGCGCGCTTCGTGCGTGCCGTTGAGCAGGCGCTGGAAGACAACTGTCCGCTGATCTGCTTCTCCGCCTCCGGTGGTGCCCGTATGCAGGAAGCGCTGATGTCGCTGATGCAGATGGCAAAAACCTCCGCAGCGCTGGCGAAAATGCAGGAGCGCGGTCTGCCGTACATCTCCGTGCTGACCGACCCAACCATGGGCGGCGTATCGGCAAGTTTTGCGATGCTGGGCGATCTGAACATCGCTGAACCGAAAGCGCTGATCGGCTTTGCCGGCCCGCGCGTTATTGAACAAACGGTACGTGAAAAGCTGCCGCCGGGCTTCCAGCGCAGTGGGTTCCTTATCGAGAAAGGGGCTATCGACATGATCGTTCGCCGCCCGGA
>NZ_PQLN01000265.1:0-697 GCF_002919855.1 Aeromonas sp. ASNIH8
TGCTGAAGCATTTTCTCGGTCACGAAGAAGTCAGCGATAACGCCGTCTTTCATCGGACGAATGGCAGCGATATTACCCGGCGTACGGCCAAGCATCTGCTTAGCGTCATGGCCTACAGCCGCTACGCTTTTCGGTGAACCAGCACGATCCTGACGAATGGCCACAACTGAAGGCTCATTCAGTACGATGCCTTGTCCTTTTACATAAATGAGGGTATTCGCGGTACCCAGGTCAATGGACAGGTCATTGGAAAACATGCCACGAAATTTTTTCAACATACTAAGGGATAATCCTGAAAGCTGGGGCGGAAAACAAAATCCGCTTACTTTACCAACCACACGCAGCAGCGACAAGGCGCAAAAATCGCCTGCTACGGTGAAAATTAGTGCAGCACGTTTCCTTTGTTACAAATCGTCGCCTGACTCCCTCAGGGCTGAGAAAACAGCAGCGTTCCTCACGTACATTTGTAACCCGTTAAAGGTCGTTCACTGTCATTTTGCTCGTCATACATCACGCTACAGGCGCGATATTCTACGTGAAAACTCACCAAACGGCAGGTTAAACAGAGTATCTTTGCGAATATTTTTTCACATTGCTGTCAAGAGGCTGAGAGGCCGCAAAAAAATCGCCCTGACCCCCTGTCACGCCGCGCTCTGTCAATGTCTGCCATTCCGTTCGCGACCGCACACCCGTAGCA